>CALPOI020000013.1 GCA_943325145.2 Candidatus Planktophila lacus
AGCTCCAAAAAACATTTTCTTCTTAACAGCGGATGCTTTTGGTGTATTGCCTCCAATCTCAAAGTTAACTAAAGAGCAAGCAATGTACCACTTTATGTCTGGTTATACTGCAAAAGTTGCTGGTACTGAAATGGGGATCACTGAACCAACTACAACTTTTTCTGCTTGTTTTGGTAAAGCGTTTTTACCTTTACACCCAGCAAAATACGCTAAATTGTTAGGTGAGAAATTAGATGGAACTGATATCAACGTTTGGTTAATCAATACTGGATGGACTGGTGGATCTTACGGTGTAGGATCTAGAATGAAACTTTCTTACACTCGTTCTATGATCACTGCTGCTTTAACTGGAAAATTAAACAATGTAACTTTCGAAACATTGCCAGTTTTTGATTTAGCAATTCCAACTACTTGTGAAAACGTTCCTTCAGAAATCTTAAATCCAAGAGGTACTTGGGCTGATACGAATGCTTACGACGAAACAGCAAATAATTTAGCTGCGCAATTTGTGAAAAACTTCGAACAATATGCTTCTGAAACTTCAGCTGATATTTTAGCTGCTGCTCCAAAAGTTAGAGTTGCTGTTGCACACTAATTCATATTGAATTTACATAAAATAGGGTGGCTGTAAAGTCACCCTATTTTTTTTAATACAAAGAACGTTTCAAAAGTTAAATACTGGGGGGGGTAATAATTTATTTCGGCTGAATTACTATTATAAATGAAGATGTTGATTTTTTTATTTAACGATGAGCTAAAGGTTTAAAGGTCTAATCATTGAAAAAACTATTTGCTCTGCAAATTAAATGCACCTGAAAATTGTATTGAAATTGTGGTGATTTTTAAAATGAAGAAGAATTAAAAGCAATAGAAGTCACTCGCTTTGTCTCTGTTCCATCAATGTTCTCAGTTCTTACCAATCGCTGTGCCTCTACTCCATCAAAAACTTCATTCAATGATTTAATTTTACCACATGGTACATTTTCAAATTCTGTCCAGTCTAGCAACTCTTGCGAATCAAACTCTTTTACCTTGTTATTCAATAACTCAAACAACTGTTTACGATGTTGAACACGTAATTTATTGGTTTTATAATGATGGTCATTGATAAATTCATTCAAACCTAATTTAACCAATAATTTTTGAAATTGTCGATCACTTCCAATCGCAAAGGTTAAAAATGCCCCGTCTTTAGTCTGGAAAATTTCACCATAGGGCGCAATAGAGGGATGCAATGAACCAATTCGTTTGGGGACATTGTTATTCATCAAAAAAGATGATGCTTGATTGATTAAACTTGAAATAGCTGCATTGTACAGAGAAACATGAACCTCTGATCCTTTTCCGGAGGTAGTTCTTTGAAGTAAAGCAATCAATATTGCTTCTTTTAATTGGTGTGCTGCAAGGACATCAACAAGTGCAACAGGCATTTTAACAGGACCGCTTTCTTCGGTGCCATTCATCGACATAAATCCTGTTTCTGCCTGTAAAATTAAATCATAAGCAACACGGTCAGAAGTTTCGCCAAAACCTGATATCTTCGCATGTATCAACGAAGGATATTTCTTGCTTAAATCAGATTTAGTTAGCTGAAATTTTAAATAATCTTCTCGCTTGAAATTTGAAATCAATACATCTGCTGTCTCTAACAAAGCGTCAAATTCTATCCGTTGATCAGGATCTAATAGATTTAAACTAAGGTAGGATTTCTTATAATTTATACTCGAAAAATAAGAAGATAAATTCTCAACAGATTCATCTGATTGTTTCCAACTCCTTGTTACATCTTTATTTAATGGATGTTCTATCTTAATAACTTTTGCTCCTAATTCCGCAAAAAACATTCCCACAGAAGGTCCAGCAAGTACTGTTGAAAGATCAATTACAGTAAGCGAAGATATTAACATTAAATTTTTTCAATCGTTACTTTAGCAATACCTTTTCTAAGAAAATTTAATTTTTTTGCGGCAGAAGTTGTTACATCAATTGCTCTGTGAGAAGACTTCCCTAACCGATCGTTGATTTTTAAGTAAACGATCGAATCATTAGATAAATTTGTCACTTTAACAATTGTTCCAAATTTTAATGTTTTGTGCGCTGCAGTCAATAAATTTTGATTAAAATATTCTCCAGAAGACGTTTTTCTACCATGAAAATGATCAGCATAATAAGAAGCCTGTCCAACCTCTCTTGACTCTGTTACCACAGGTTCATCAAAACTTAAAAACAAAGAAGACACTAAAATCAAAATAGGTAAAAGGATGTTTTTTTGAAAAGACATAAATAAAATATTAAAATTGAAACGCAAATTTAGATGCTTAGTAAAAAGTTAAGACTATAAACTCCCTGCTACTTTTTCACAAAAAGAAAAAAGAAATACACAAAAAAATGACTAAATAACTCTTAAATATATAGTTTAGAAGAGAAACGCTGGACTTGAATGAATCTGTCAACACACAGAGAATTACAAAGTATTCGTAATTATTCTTTATTATGTATATTTGGATGTTTTTTAAAACTGATAGATTAAATTTCATCAATTTTAAAAAAACAAAAAACTGATTATCAAAAATTAAATCAATTAATAAACGAGCAAAGAGTTTTATTCAATTTAAAACATAAAAACAATTATTGTAATAAATATTTTTTGATTTTATTTGATAATTGACAACAAAATTGGATAAATACTTAAAAAAGTAAAAACATGAAACACTCTTTAATTGCAATTGCTTCTGTAGTTACCCTACATCCTGTCTGGTCACAAAAAACTACTACCCCGTCTAAAATTGAAAAAAAATCAATTGAAAAAACTGCAACTAGTTCCAAAATTAATTTTGTTGAATACGATTTACCAAATGGTCTACACGTAATTTTACATGAAGACCGATCAGTACCAATCGTTGCTGTTTCAATTGCTTACCATGTAGGCTCTAAAAACGAAAAATCAAATAGAACCGGTTTTGCACACTTTTTTGAGCACTTACTTTTTGAAGGTTCAAAAAATATTGGCAGAGGTGAATATGCTAAAATCGTAGAAAAAAATGGAGGAACTCTGAATGCGAACACTTCTCAAGATAGAACTTATTATTATGAAATCCTTCCTTCGAATCAGTTAGAACTTGGTTTATGGATGGAAAGTGAGCGTTTATTGCATGCGAGAGTTGATAAAACTGGAATCGAAACTCAACGTCAGGTTGTTAAGGAAGAAAAACGACAAAGTAATGACAACCAACCTTATGGATCTTTTTTAGCTACAATGTGTAAAAAAGTGTTTCAAAATCATCCCTATAGTTGGATTCCAATTGGAGATATGGAACATTTAGATGCCGCTCAAGAGGAAGATTATGTGAATTTTTATAAAGACTTTTATGTGCCTTCAAATGCAGTTCTTTCAATCGCTGGTGATTTGTCAATTGAATCCACTAAAAAGTTAATTAACAATTATTTTAGTTCAATCCCAAAAGGACAAGCAATTAATTTGTACCGTGATTTTGTCAATTATTCTACTGCGGATTTTAAATCTAAATATGGACAAGAAAAATCTATTTTTGATACTGCAAATTTTTTACAATCTAAAAATCCAAAAGCAATAGAATTAATTAAGAAATTTGAATCAACACCTATCCTATTTAATAGAACTGCAATTGTACCAACACCTTTAAAAGGTCAAACGATTGATACAGTATACGACAATATTCAATTACCTGGTGTTTTTGTAGGTTACCGTTTTCCAGAACAAAACAACAAAGACTTTGCAGCTGTTCAAATTATGAACTCTATTCTTTCAGATGGAAATAGTTCTAGAATGAATAAATCATTGGTTGAAAAGAAACAGCAAGCAGTTGCATCCTTCTCTTTCGGATTTCCCTTGGAAGAGCCTGGATTAGGAATTGTTGCTAGTATAGGAGCAAATGGTATTGATTCAAAAACAATTCTTCAATCCATGGACGAAGAAATTGAAAGAATTCAAAATGAATTAGTTTCTAAAGAAGAACTTGAGAAAGTAATCAACCAATATGAAAATACATTCATTGAGACTACAAGCACTGTTGCGGGTGTTGCTGAAAATTTAGCAGATAATTATATGTATCGTAAAAACACAAATCTTATCAATAAGCAACTCGAGGCCTATTTAAGTGTTACAGCTGAAGATGTTCAAAGAGTAGCGAAAAAATATTTTACAAAAGATGCAAGAGTTATTTTAGTTTACTTACCAAAGCAAGCTAACTAATTCAATCAATCAGAATTTAGATACCCGTCAATACAAAATGACTATTAAATCAAATTAAAAAATGAAAAAATTAGCGATAGCTTTAACGACAACCATTGCAATTCAAGCGACAACCATTGCTCAAATTGATCGTTCAATACAACCAAAACCAGGAGCCCCAACTTCTATTAACATTAAAGATTCTGAAGTTTTCACATTGGAAAACGGTATCACTGTTATTGTTTCTGAAAATCATAAAATCCCTAAAGTTTCGGTTCAACTAATCCTTGGTGCTTCTTCAATTCCTGAAGGAAAGAAAACAGGTGTTAGTAGTATTACTGGCGAATTATTAATGTCTGGTACTACCAATCGTACTAAAGATCAATTGGATAGAGAAATTGATTACATTGGCGCTCAACTTACTACAAGTTCAGAACACATTGGATTAGATTGTTTGAAAAAACACCTGAATAAAGGTCTTGATTTGATGACAGATGTTCTTTATCGTCCAAGTTTTACTGAAGCAGAATTTGATCGCATCAAAAAAAGAAAAGAATCTGATATATTATCGGCAAAAACAGAGCCAAATAGTATGGCAGCAAATGCTTCTGCAAGAGCTAACTTCCCTAACAATCACCCATTTGGTGAAATTGAAACAGATGAAACAATCAAAAACATCACTTTAGACGATGTTAAAATGTTGCATCAAGCCATCTTTACTCCAAAAGGGAGTTACCTGGTATTTGTAGGTGACATTACCAAAGAAGAGGCAATGAAGATTGCTAATGAGCAATTTAAATCTTGGAAAGGTGGAGAAAAAATTGAACGAAACAATGGTGATGGATATTTTTCAGATGCTCGAAGAGTTTTATTTGTTAACAAACCAAATGCAGTTCAATCTACGATTAATGTTACATTTCCTATGAAAATTAAATTAGGAGATAAAAATCAATTAGCACTTTCTGTTTTAAATAACATTATTGGAGGCGGTAGCTTCGGCACTCGATTATTTCAAAATCTGAGAGAAAAACACGCATACACTTACGGTTGTTATTCTAAAGCAAAGATTACTCAAGAAGGTAGCTACTTTGTTGCTTCTGGAAGCTTCAGAAATGAAGTGACAGATAGTGCAATTACAGAAATTTTAAATGAATTAACCAACATAACGAATGAATATGTGACTGATGAAGAATTAGCAAATGTGAAAGCATCAATGGCAGGTAATTTTGCTCGTTCGCTTGAAAAACCAGCAACCTTAGCTGAATTTGCTTTTCGTACAATCCGTTACAACTTACCAAATAACTACTACAAAGATTATTTAAAATCACTTAATGCGATTACTAAAGTAGAATTATTATTAATTGCAAAACAATACTTAAAAGTTGAAAATTGTAATATCGTTGTAGTTGGAAATGAATCTATTTTGGATAAAATCAAGAAATTTGATGCAGACGGTGTGATTGAAAAATTAGATGCATTAGGTCAAACTATTACTGAACGTAAAGCTGCTAATATAACTCAAAATCAATTATTTGAAAATTATCTTCAAAAAATAACAAGTACATCATCGATAAAAGATGCCAACAAAAAGCTTAAAAAACTTACTACATTAAGTCAAATAGTTGAATTGACTACTCCTCAGATCCCTGTTTCTATTTTATTTACAAGTATCAAAAAAACTCCATTTAGTGAATTTGAAACTTTTGAAATTCAAGGGAAAATTCAAGGGAAAAGTATTTTCAATGGTGCTACTGGATATGAAGAATCATACGGACAAGAAAAAAAGATTTTAACGACTTCTCAAATTGAGGACAAATTAAAAATCGGTGGAATTATCCCAGAAATTAATTTATTAAACAATTCATCATCTATGACACTTTTAGGCATTGAGTCTATTAATGGCAAAGATTGTTTTGTTGTAAAATATAAATCTAATGAATCAGAAAACTATTTTTACTATGATACTCAGACCTACTTAAAAATTAAAGCTACAAAAATAGAAGCTGAAGGAGAACAATCTATAACCTATTCAGACTATAAAGAAGTAAAAGGTATATTGTTTCCTCAAATTATTTCATTTTCAATTGGAGGATTGAATCTTGAAGGAAAATTAAAATCAATAGAAGTAAATTCAAAAATTGAAGATTCAAAATTTAATTAATCTTCAATTTAAACACTACTTAAAAATTAAACCATGATAAATAGTTTATTAAAGAAATTATTCGGTGATAAAGCAACAAAAGAAAGAAAAGAATATCAACCGATTATTGATAAATGCAACGAATATTTTACTCAATTCGCTGGACTAAGTGACGATGAAATAAGACAAAAAACCTTTGAATTTCAAGCGAAAATAAAGGAAGCTACTGCAGAATTAGAATTGGAAATTTCAAATTTGCAAACTAAAACAAATGACCCTCAGATTTCTATTGATGAAAAAGAAAATCTATTTAATCAAATAGATCAATTATCAAAAGATGTCAATGAGAAAATTGAAACTGTTTTAATCGATATTTTACCTGAAGCTTTTGCCGTAATTAAGGAGACTTCTAGAAGATGGAACGAAAATGGTTCTTTAAATGTTTTAGCGCAAGATTTTGATAAAGTCTTAAGTCAACGCAAAGATGGTATAACTATAGACGGTGAACGCGCAATTTGGCACAATGAGTGGACTGCAGCTGGAGCTTTAGTAAAATGGTCTATGGTTCACTACGATGTACAGTTAATGGGTGGTGCAGTTCTTCACAAAGGGAATATCGCAGAGATGCAAACTGGTGAAGGTAAAACTTTAGTAGCTACACTACCAGTATACTTAAACGCATTATCTGGTAAAGGTGTTCACGTAGTAACGGTAAATGATTATTTGGCTAAACGTGACTCTGAATGGATGGGACCTTTGTACCAATTTCATGGTTTATCTGTTGAATGTATTGACAAACACCGACCAAACTCTCCTGAACGCAGAAATGCATATTTGGCAGACATAACTTTTGGAACAAATAACGAATTTGGTTTTGACTATTTGCGCGATAATATGGCAAGTAATGTCGAAGATTTAGTGCAACGTAATCATCATTTTGCTATTGTCGATGAGGTCGATTCTGTTTTAATTGATGATGCGCGTACACCTTTAATTATTTCTGGTCCAACTCCAAAAGGCGATGAACATGAATTTTATGAATTAAAACCACGTGTTGAGAAATTAGTTGCGGCTCAGAGAACTTATGTGAACCAAGCATTGGTTGAAGCTAAAAAATTATTAGCGGTAATCAACAGTCCTGGTGATGATAAAAAAGACATGAAAACTGCATTAGAAGATGGTGGGATTGCACTATTAAGAGCTTATAGAGGTTTACCAAAAAATAAACCCTTGATTAAATTCCTTTCAGAATCTGGAATTAAGGCGCACTTGCAAAAAACTGAGAATTTTTACATGCAAGAGCAAGGAAAGAATATGAAAAAAATCGATACCGAATTATTTTTCGTAATCGATGAAAAAAATAATACGATTGAGCTTACTGAGAAAGGAATCAATTTGATTTCTGATGGTGACAATTCAGATTTTTATGTAATCCCTGATATTGGTTCTGAAATTGCTAAACTTCAAAAATCCGAATTAACAGGAACAGAACTTCAAGATCAAAAAGATACTTTGATTCGTGAATTCAGTATTAAATCTGAACGTATTCACTCAGTCAACCAACTTTTAAAAGCATATACCCTTTTTGAAAAAGAAGTGGAATATGTAATTATGGACGGGAAAATTAAAATTGTAGACGAACAAACTGGTCGTATCATGGAAGGTCGCCGTTATTCAGACGGTTTACACCAAGCAATTGAAGCAAAAGAAAATGTACAAGTAGAAGCAGCTACACAAACATATGCAACAATTACCCTGCAAAACTACTTTAGAATGTACCACAAACTTGCGGGTATGACTGGTACTGCTGAAACAGAAGCTAAAGAATTTTGGGATATTTATAAATTGGATGTTGTAGTAATTCCTTCGAATAAAACTATTCAAAGAAACGACATGAATGATTTAGTGTTTCGTTCAGCACGTGAAAAATTCGCAGCTGTTATCGACGAAACCGAACGTTTAGTGAAAGAAGGTCGCCCAGTTCTTGTTGGTACAACTACTGTAGAAATTTCTGAATTCCTAAGTCGTTCCTTAAAAATGAGAGGAATTCCGCATCAAGTATTAAATGCTAAATACCATCAAAAAGAAGCTGAAATTGTTGCTGAAGCAGGAAAACCTGGAACAGTAACGATTGCTACAAATATGGCGGGTCGTGGTACAGATATCAAGCTTGGTGAAGGTGTTAAAGAAGCTGGAGGTTTAGCGATAATAGGAACAGAAAGACATGATTCAAGACGAGTAGATAGACAGTTAAGAGGTCGTGCTGGTCGACAAGGTGACCCAGGTTCTTCAAGATTTTTCGTGTCCTTAGAGGACGATTTGATGAGAAAATTCGGTTCTGAACGAATAGCAAAAATAATGGACCGTTTAGGTCTAAAAGAAGGTGAGGTCATTGAACACAGTATGGTGTCTAAATCGATTGAACGTGCTCAGAAAAAAGTAGAAGAAAACAACTTTGGAATGAGAAAACGTTTGTTGGAATACGATGACGTTATGAGTGCTCAACGTAAAGCAATTTATAAAAAACGTAGAAATGCATTATCTGGTGAGCGATTAAGTTTGGATATTGCTAATATGTTTTATGATGTCGCTGAATCGATTGTTCTTAATTTCCCAAATCCAAGTCAATTCGAAGAGTTTACATTAGAACTTTACAGAATAGTTGGAATAGAGCCACCATTTACTGTTGAAGAATTTTCAAAATTAGATACGTATGGAAAAACTGAAAAAGTTTTTTCAAAAGTATTAGAGCATTATGCACATAAGAATGAACGAATCATTCAAAAATCAATGCCTCAAATTAAAAACGTATATGAAAATCCTTCTAATCAATTTGAGAATATTTTATTTGAATTAACAGATGGTCTAAAAGGAATGCAATTAGTTGTCTCACTAAAAGATACGTATGAATCGAATGGAAAAGCACTTATTACAGCAGTAGAACGAAATACAACGCTTGCATTAATTGATGATGAATGGAAAGAACATTTAAGAGAAATGGACGATTTAAGAACATCGGTACAACAAGCTGTATATGAACAAAAAGACCCATTGATTGTCTATAAACTAGAATCTTTTGAATTGTTTAAATCAATGTTAGGTAGACTCAACCTTCAAACCGTTGAAACTCTACTAAAAATGGATCTTCCAAAAGAAGAAACAATTCAAAGTACCAATAGACAAGCTGTTGTTGAAAATCACTATGATAAAGCTATCGTTGGTGGTCCTGATGATATAGAAGATGCTGAAGTTATTGAAGTTAAGAAACAACCTATTGTGGTTGAACCAAAGATTAATCGCAATGACTTATGCCCTTGTGGAAGCGGTAAAAAATTCAAACAATGTCATGGGAAATAACTAATTATTAAATAGATTATCGTTTGAAATAGCTCTACTACTACAAAAGTAATAGGGCTATTTTAGTTAAAAAGAGGTATGTGTTCGATGAAAATAGGTTTAATTGGAAGTGGAAATGTTGCATTTCATCTAGCAACATATTTTCAGAAAAAAAACATTTGTATTAAATGGATTTATGGTAGAAACTCAACTAGTGTAAATGAATTAAGTAACTTGATAGCTACAGAACCGCAATATCAACTTACAAAACTTCCCATTGTTGATGTAATTATTGTCTGTGTTTCCGATAATGCGATACAAAAAGTAGTTGAACAATTACCTTCATCTGCATGTATCCTAATAACTTCAGGTACTTTTGATATCACTAATATCTCTCTTCAAAAGCCAAATGTAGGAGTTTTGTATCCGTTACAAACATTCACAAAGAATGCTCCATTAGCAGTTAATGAAATTCCATTTATAATAGAGCATAAAACACAAATTGTTCATTCTATGATGAATCAATTAATAAGTAGCTCAGAATTACAGACATTTCCTATGAATTATGCGGAGAGAAAAAAAATTCATTTATCTGCTGTTTTCTTAAATAATTTCATAAATCATCTTGTATGTCTAATTCAAGAAAAATCCAATAAAGAAAATATTGATTTTAAAATATTCAATCCTTTAATTAATGAAACAATTCGAAAAATCATAAATCAGCCAGCTAAAGAAATTCAAACAGGACCTGCAAAAAGAAAGGACACTCAAACCATTACTGCTCATGAACAAATGCTTGAAGGAAATCTACTTCAATTATATCAATTATTTACAAAAAGTATTTTAGAAACCTATAAATAGACATAAATTTCGTCAAGAAATTGATTTACATAAATAATATTTAATGTGTTATGAAAAAAAGTTACAAAGAAAAATTACCTAACATTACAACATTCATATTTGACATTGATGGTGTTTTTACTACTGGAGAAGTTATATTATTTCAAAATGAATTTGTAAGGACTTTGCATTCCAAGGATGCTTACGCAATACAGTATGCAAAAAAAATGGGCTATCGTTTATTTGCCATTACAGGTGGTGAATCGGAACAAACTAAAAGAACATTGGAAGCAATTGGACTAACTCATGTTTATTTAAATTCAGCGAATAAAATAGAAGTCTACAATTCGTGCAAAGAAGAATACAATTTTAAAGACGATGAAGTGCTGTATATGGGGGATGATTTACCAGACTATCCACTATTGCAAAAAGTGCACGTTTCGAGTTGTCCTCAAGATGCTGCACCAGAAATCAAGAAAATTTGTGATTACCAATCTCCTATTTTTGGTGGTAAAGGATGCGTAAGAGATGTTATTGAACAAACACTAAAATCACAAGACAAATGGTTCACAGAACATTCATTTGTTTGGTAAATAATTATACCACTTTAATAAAAACAATAAACACCTTAAATTAAGGTGTTTATTGTTTTTTCATGAATTTTTTCTGAAACTCAGTGAAATAATTTATATAACTTTTTTGAATATTTAAAAACATATCAAACATATTCGGATGTGAATACGATGAAATTGATTGCATGTATAAATTGACAATAATTTGCTGTACAGTCATATTATTTTGCAAAGCCAATGTCTTAATTTGATCATTCAAATCTTCAAAAGAAGTCTGTTTTAATACTTTTGAGTCTATAAACTTTTGGCTGCTTGTTTGAAGAGGTAAATCTCTATTGATTTTATCAATATGAATGCCTACTTCTTCTAAATCAACTAAAGCAACTGGTTTTTGTTCCAAAAAATCTTCTTCAACATTAAAATCAGGAGATAAAGCGATGTGCTCAGCTTCTAAAAATTTCGTCAAATCATTTAATGTGTTTGATTTTTTCGCCATATTTAATTATTATTCATTAAAGTTAATAATTCTGTAACTATTGGTAAATATTCTTTTTCTGGTAAAATTGTACTACACTGAGAAAACATATTTTTTGATGGTACATAATTTGCTAAAATTGATGCATCCAGTTGCTGTAACAAGTTAGTAACAGTTTTGTTTTTCATGTTTGCATTAATTCTATTAGGCAATATAGCTATTTTTAAGTTATGATTCAAGTCTTTTGCATGTTTTAAATCTTCAACAGTTTGAAATGTAACTAATAAATCATTTTGAGACAAACTTGTAGGTATAACAACCAAATCACTATTGACACATATTTTCTTAATGCTACTATCTGTTGTTTTACCAGCTGTGTCAATGATGATATAATCATACCCACCCGATTTATAAGCAGGAAGATTATCTAAAACAAGAGCATCTTCAGAAGGAATAATCTTAAATAATTGATCTTCATTTGCTCCAGATTTAAAAATCTCCATTTTTCGAATGGTATTCAATGTATAATTGGTATCAGTCTCAACCATTAATACTTTGTGTCCCAAGCTATGTAACATTGTTGCGAGATTAATTGCATTTGTGGTCTTTCCTGTACCTCCTTTTCTACTTATGAATGAAATTATTTTAGCCATATAAAAACATGAAAAATATTTTAGCTAAAATACGATTATATAGTAATTCGAATACTTTGAATAAAAATACATTTAAACAATACCTATGTTAATAGTATATAATTTACTAATCTAATTCAATTTTAATTCCTTAATATACGATGGAAACATTTGCATTCTCGCTCCATACCATGAAAATAGCTCGCCATCCACTAATTGTATTTTTGATGTAGGAAATATTTCTTGGAGTTCTTTAATGTCTTTTTCTTTAAATGGATAAGGTTCTGAACTTAAAAAAATATAATCGGGTGTTTTTATTTCCCCTAGAATTGGATAACGAGTTAAATGTTCAGTTACGGATTCAAAACCAGCTATTTTTAACATTGAATGAATATAAGTATCGTAGCCTATTGTCATATATGGATTTTTCCAAATCAAATACAATACACTTCCTTTTTTTAAAAATTCAGTTGTATTAAAAATATCGAATTCTTGTTGAATTTCATCAATTAATTGATTACAAGCGGTTTCACAATTTAAAATCTTTGACAAACCTTTCATCATATCAATAGCAGATTGAAAATCTGTTACTTCCGAAGTCCAAACAGGAAAGTGATTTGCTAAATAAAGTATGTCCTCTTTTGTGTTTTCTTCTTTATTTGCAATGATTAAATCTGGAGAGAGTTGTTTAATCTTCTCTAGTTGGAGTTGCTTTGTACCGCCAATAATCTCCTTGGCATTTTTCAAATGAGAAGGATGAATGCAAAACTTTGTAATTCCAACAATACTATTTTCTAAACCAATAGCAACTAAAAACTCTGTAATTGAAGGAACCAAACAAACAATTCTTTTGGGTGATTCCTTCATTACAAGTGACGTACCTAACTGGTCGAAAAATTTCATTTAAGCAAATGATGCGATGATATCTTGACGGGTAATTATATGAAAACTACCATTGTTCAATTCAACCAACACGGCAGGAGTTTCTTTATTGATCAATTTTGTAACTTCCTCAATAGGAGTATTCTCAACAACAACTGGGAAAGGTGCTTGGGCAATAGAAGAAACTGGGGCATTGATTTTATCCGGATGGTCCATCAAAAATTGATATGTGTGTGTGTCATTTAAGGAACCCACAATTTGATCATCTTTCAAAACTGGAATTTGTGAAATATTAAACTTTCTCATTTTTGCTACTGCATGAGAAATAAGTTCTTCCGCATAAACGGTAACTAAAGATTTATCAGAATGATTTTTTACAAGATCACCAGCGGAAGTATGTTTTTCTTCTAAAAACCCTCTTTCACGCATCCACTCATCATTAAATATTTTACCGACATACCTACTTCCATGATCGTGAAATAAAACTACAACAATATCGTCTTCTTTTAACTCCACTTTCATTTGAAGGACACCTTTTATTGCTGAACCGGCTGAATTACCAACAAAAATCCCTTCTTCACGCGCCAATCTTCGAGTGTAAATAGCAGCGTCTTTATCTGTCACCTTTTCAAAATGATCAATCACAGAAAAATCAACATTTGCGGGCAATATGTCTTCCCCTATTCCTTCAGTGATGTATGGATAAATTTCATTTTTATCGAAAATACCTGTTTCATGGTATTTTTTAAATACAGAACCATAGGTATCTATTCCCCAAATTTTGATGTTTGGATTTTTTTCTTTTAAATATTTTCCTATTCCTGAAATCGTTCCTCCAGTGCCTACACCTACAACAAAATGTGTGATTTTACCAGCTGTCTGTTCCCAGATCTCAGGACCAGTTTGTTCGTAATGCGCTTGACGGTTTGAAAGATTATCGTATTGATTTACGTACCAAGAATTTGGTATCTCTTTAGCTAATCTTCTAGAAACAGAATAATACGATCTTGGATCTTCAGGCTCTACTGCAGTTGGACAAACAACAACCTCTGCGCCTACTGCCCTTAGGATGTCCATTTTTTCTTTTGATTGCTTATCATTAAGTACACAAATCAATTTGTATCCTTTAATTATACAAGCAAGCGCCAATCCCATTCCTGTATTTCCTGATGTCCCCTCTATGACAGTACCACCTGGATGTAATACACCCGATTTTTCGGCATCTTCAATCATTTTTAAAGCCATGCGATCTTTGACTGAATTACCAGGATTCGTTGTTTCAATTTTTGCTAATACAGTTGCTTTGATCTCTTTTGTTAGGACATTCAATTTAACCAAAGGTGTATTTCCTATTGTTTCTAAAATGGTATTGTAGTATTTCATTTATTTCTATTTTTAGTTATTTCGTTACAACGTAAAGTACTTCTTCAGGAATAAGTCGATAGCGTTCGATTGTGGAAGCATCAAAATGTTTTTTCGGGTCATATTCTTTCACCTTAAAACCAACACTTTCCAACCATTTAGGGTAATCCAATCCAAATAGTCGAACATGATCGTATTGCCAAAAATGTTTTTCCCTTTCTTCTGGAGACGTAATAGACCAATCTTCGTAAGTTTCAGTTCTAGAACGATCTTGAGGTACTTGCATAATTCCAAATCCACCTGGTTTTAATACTCTATATAATTCAGACATACATTTTTTAGCATCATTCACATGTTCTAAGACATGGTTACAAAAAACAACGTCAAATGTATTTTCTTCTAATGGAATTTCATGTAAATCAAAGTGTAAATCTGCTAATGGTGAAACCAAATCTCCTGTCAAGTATTTTAAATTCTTCTGTTTTTTAAAAAGACTATAGAAACATTGTTCAGGAGCAATGTGTAATACTTCAAGTTGCTTTGAACTAAAGAAATTTGACTCGTTTTTTAAATACAACCACATCAAACGATGACGCTCTAATGTCAAGTCGTATGGACATAACACATTCTCTCTATGCGCAACATCTGAACCATATGAAAGAAATTTTTTGAATTTATTTTCACAGACAGGACACTCAACTGCATCACCTTTATAGATTAGAGGAGCAAACAATTTAAACACATAACTCAATCGAATCAAGATTGGACGTGGAAGTGAATTAAGTAAAAACTTATATATTTTTTTCATTCTTATTTTACAATTGTTCTTAGCCAGTAATTTCTTAAAGCTACTAATGGATTTGAATCGTCACTTGTCAATCTATAAGCTTTACGTTCATATTCTCCAAGTTGAGCTGTAATTTCTGATAGTATACCATCTCTTGAGATAAGTAAATTAAATTTCTGATTTGAAGGAATTGCAGACAATGAAGCATCCAATACTTCTCCGTTCATTCTAAATCCATTTAAGGCTATAATTTCATCATTTACACTAATGCCAGCTTGTTCTGCTTCTGAATTTACACGAACAGTTTGTACCACAGGATTACTAGAATTCGTTGAAAAAGAGATACCAAAAGATGGTTTTTTAACCCCAATGTATTCCACTTTTACACCAATTTTAGAGAAAATAGTTGCATAATCTGGTATTTGAGTATCATTCACATATTTATCTATAAAATCTTTCATGTCACTCCCCATAAACTCACTCAATGTTTGCACAAACTCTACTTCTGTAAAACCTCTATTCTCATTTTTATAAAACTTTTGGTATAAGGTCTGCATAAAATGATCCAAACATTTTTTTCCTTGATACTTATCGATGATCATTGCATCTAATACAGAAGCGATTAATTGACCTCTAGAATAGTAGGTCATTGTAGTATTGGAGGAATTTTCATTCGGTCTGTAACTTTTTATCCAAGCATCAAAACTAGCATGCGCTAAAGGTTGAACTCTTGAACCTTCTGAACCTTCAACATAATTTAGCACACTATTAATTTTTTGAATGTATTCTTTATCGGCTAAATATCCTGCTCTTCGCATTAGTAATTCATCATAATAACTCGTAAAACCTTCCATTACCCACAATAACGAAGTATAATTCTCCTGATCATAATTAAAAGGACCTAACTCAACTGGACGTATTCGCTTCACATTCCATAAATGAAAATACTCGTGAGCAACTAAGGATAAAAAATCATAATAATCCTTTCCTTCATAGCCCCATCTACTAACGCTTAGTGTTGTAGAATTTAGGTGCTCCAATCCACCTTGACCATCGCCAACATTGTGAATAATAAAAGTGTATTCTTTATTTGGATTTTCACCAAATACATTTGTTGCAGCTTCAACAACGCGCTTCATGTCGTTTTGTAATTTTGAAATAGAAAAATTACCAACTCCATAAATTGCGACGGTATGCTTCACTCCAGAAGCATTGAATTCAAAAACTTCTTGATTACCTATTTCAATTGGACAATCCACCAAATGATCATAATTGTTGAATGTATATGTTTTAGCATTTTCATAACGAATTGAATCACTGAACTTTGGAAGCGATGTTGTAATAACATTGAAATCAGTGTAGGGATAAATATCTAATTTACCCGCCAAATCTTTAGCACCTTCAACATACATGAAAATTGAAGATCCACTAACAAATCCATGACTCAAATCAAGAAAACTAGTTCGTACAGACAGGTCAAAAGAATATACCTCATAAACTAC
>CALPOI020000014.1 GCA_943325145.2 Candidatus Planktophila lacus
ATGGTTTAGCCTTTGCACCAACAAGTACAAAAGAATATAAAGTAATTGGAACGGACGGGAATGGATGTCAGCAGGTTGATTCAGTGACAGTCATTGTGAACGAATTGCCAATAGTAGTTGCCAATAGTACTTCAACAGAAATATGTAATGGAGAGAATGTAACATTGACTGGAAGTGGCGCAGTAAGCTATGTATGGGACAATGGTGCTACAAATGGAGTAGCAATAAGTCCTACAAGTACAACAACGTATACAGTAGAAGGAACAGATGCAAAAGGATGTAAGAATAGTACAACTATTAACATTAATGTAAAAATTTTACCGCTTGTTAAAGCAAACTCAACGAATGATACTATTTGTAAAGGAGAAGTAATTACATTATCTGCTTCTGGTGCTAAAACTTATAGTTGGAATAAAGGTGTTACTAACAACATCCCATTTGTTCCAACTCAAACTGGATATTATAAAGTTACTGGACAAGGAGCAAATGGTTGTCAAAATGTAGATAGTATTCAGATAGTTGTTAAATCAATACCAACAGTAGACGTAAGTGGTTTGTCACAAATAGTTTGTCAAAATGAATTATTTTCTTCAAAAACTTTCAAAGGAACTGCAGGAGCAACATTCAATTGGACAAATAATAATTCAACCATTGGATTATTGGCTAGTGGAATTGGGAATATCTCATCTTTCAATGGAACAGGAACTAAAGAAACAGGCGTAACGAATATTGCAGTAATTCAAGTAACTCCGAATTTGGAGGGTTGTTTAGGTACACCAGAGGAGTTTACTTTAACAGTTAGACCTTCAGATGCCGCCGATTTCTCCTACCAAGGAACAAGTTTTTGTTTGTCTGCAGATGCAAATCCATCACCAACAATTACCGGTGAACCAAATGGTACTTTTACTACCAGTTCTTCGGATATAAAATTATCAGCTAATGGAACTATTGATTTAAAAAATTCTAAAACTGGAATTTATTCAATTACATATACAACAAATGGTGTGTGTAAATCAGATAGCACAATTCAAGTTAGTTTATTAGATAATCCAACGGTAAATCCGCTTTCTGATACGACAGTATGTTTAGGTACATCAGTGGTATTACCATTCAGCGGACAATTAGGAACTGAATTTGACTGGAAAAATTCAAATGTAAATATTGGTTTACCAAATTCTGGTAAATCTTCTCAATTGAATTTTCTTGCTACCGGTACATCTATTGATGGAGCAACGATCTCTTCAACTGTTATAGTTACACCAAAAGCAGGCGTTTGTATTGGTACACCTGACACCTTTAATATTAAGGTGCTTCCAACTGACAACCCTCAGTTTTTCTATGATAAAGCATCTTACTGTACATCAAAGGATGGCAATCCCATTACAAACATTTTAGGAAAAAAAGGTGGTTTATTTACAATTTTACCACTTTCGAATGCGTTGAATAGTTCCACAGGGGAAATAACTTTAAATTCTATTGCATCTGGAGTTTATCAGGTGAAATATACTACGAATGGAAAATGTAAAAATAATTCAATAGTTACCATTGCAATTGGAGATAATCCATTTATAAATTCTGTGAGTGATCAAACTGTTTGTAAAGAAAGCAGTTTTCAACGTATTGATTTTAACGGAGGTGTTGGAAATACGTTTATTTGGACAAATTCAACTCCATCGATTGGTTTAGCTGCAAATGGTATTGGTTCAATACCATCGTTTATTGCCAAAGGTGACAATTCTACAGCTTCAATTTCAGTTACCCCATCCATTGGAAGTTGTGTTGGTACTCCAATTCAATTTGATCTAACATCGAATGCGAAAGACAATGCTGTATTCAGTTACGCTTCAAATTCTTATTGTAATAAGGATGTTAATCCTACACCTCAAATTACGGGCAGTAAAGGAGGTTTATTTAATGCGAGTCCTGAAGGTTTATTTATAGATGCCGTCACAGGTACCATTGATTTAAGTAAAACAGCAAATAATACATATACAGTAAATTATATTACAGCTGGTACATGTGGAGATACAGCATCTCAGGTAATTTATATTAACTCTAATCCTACTGTAAATGCTATTTCTGATCAATTGAACAAATGTGCAGGAACGCAACTTGGAGAAATAAATTTTTCGGGTTCTTTGGGAACAACATTTAGTTGGAAAAATCAAAATTCAGCCATTGGTTTAGCATTAAACGGTGATGGTGCTATTCCAACATTTACTTTACAAAATTCTTCCAATACTCCTATTACTTCAATGATTGAAGTAACACCGAAAGCAGGTTCGTGTATTGGTGTCTCTAAAAAATTTAATATTCAGGTGTATCCTAGGGATATAGCTGATTTTGAATACGCTAATTTTTCGATGTGTTCAAATCTTGGAATACAAGTACCAACAATCACTGGTACTACCGGAGGAGAATTTTCATCGACTATAGGACTTTCAATTTCTAAAACAGGTCAAATAAACACAACTAATTCACAGTCTGGCAATTATGATATCCTTTACCAAACAAAAGGTGTTTGTCCAGATGCAATTTCAAAAAGAGTTACTATAAGTCCGGTTCCTACAATGAATCCAGTTTCTTCAATTCAGGTATGTGAAAAAGAGCAGGTTTCATCAATTTCTTTTTCAAGCACCTATCCATCTGTTAGTTACAATTGGTTAAATAGCAATTCTTCTATTGGTTTGAGTTCAAGCGGCACTAATAATATTGATCCATTTCAAGCAGTTGGAACTGGTTTATTGACTTCTGCAAACACTTCAATTGTTAAGGTAATTCCTTCTATTGGAGGTTGTTTGGGAGATACAACAACATTTACAATTCAAGTAAATTCTTCAGATAGACCTTATTTTACATATGGTGATAATTCATTTTGTACAACGCAAACGAATCCACTTCCAGTATTGAATGGTACGAAGAATGGTACATTTTCAGTTCTACCTGTTACCGGTTTAAAAATTGATAATATTAGTGGATCTATCGATTTGAAAAATTCAATACCCGGCAGTTATGATATTACATACTTAACAAATGGGAATTGTCCAAAAGATTCAACTATAACACTTTCAATTGGTTCAGCTCCTTCCGTAGTTCCAATTTCAAATTTAGATATATGTCAAGGTCAACAAATCAATGAGATTAATTTTACAGGTAGTATAGGCTCGGTTTTTGAATGGACGAATGACAATACAGCCGTTGGAGTTTCTTCAAACGGAGAGACCAAAATCCCTGCTTTTATTGCGAATGGAACGAGTATAGGAGGTGGTTTTATTGTGTCACAAATAACGGTAACACCTCGAATAGGTACCTGTTTTGGTACATCTAAATCATTCAATATTAAAGTGAAACCTTTAGACAACAGTGCATTCAGATATGACGCTATTTCTTTTTGTAAAAATCAATCTAATCCAATCCCAACAGTATTAGGATTGAAAGGGGGTGTGTTTTCATCAATAAATAAAGATTTACTTCTTAATTCAACTACAGGGGAGATTAACATTTCAGGAAGTAAGACAGGAACTTATACTGTCAATTATACAATAAATGAAATTTGTTCCAATACCTCTTCTTTTACTGTCACAATTGGAGATAATCCATCCGTTGATCAAGAAGAGAATCAATTGGTCTGTGTGGGTTCAAATTTTGATCCAATTGTATTTACTGGAAATACTGGAACAGTTTTTTACTGGAATAATTCAACAAGTCAAATTGGTATAGAGGCTAGTGGTAGTGGCAATATACCCTCTTTTGCATCACTAACAGCTGAAAAAGCAGTAATTACAGTTGTGCCAAAAGCAGGTACCTGTATTGGTGATACCATGAGGTTTACTCTTGAAGCTAAATTAGTGACTACTTCTGGTATTGATTACGGAAAAAATTCATTTTGTAAAACAGAAGACGATCCGATTCCAACAATTTCTGGCACCAATGGTGGATATTTTACTTCAACACCAAAAGGATTGGCGGTTGATTCTTTGACAGGTCGTATATCTTTAAAAAATTCTTCGAATGGAGACTATTTAATCAATTATATCGTATCAGGATCTTGTAATAATAGTCTTTCGACATCTGTAAGTATAGGAACACTTCCAACTGTAGAACCGATTTCTACTATTACAACTTGTAATGGTACTGAAGTAGCAGCCTATTTATTCAAAGGCAGTAAAGGTTCTAAGTTTTCTTGGACAAATCAATTACCTTCTATTGGATTAGCAGCAGCAGGTAACGACTCAATTCCAACATTTAAAGCCAAAAATGAGACAGCTCAACCTATTACTTCAACAATTACAGTTGTGCCTTATGTTGGTTCTTGTAACGGTAATCCTAGAACGTTTGATATCGTTGTATTGCCGTCTGAAAATGCTGCTTTTTCCTATTCTTCTTCAAGTGTTTGTTTAAATGCTGCAGGAATGTTACCACAAGTTACAGGTACTAAAGGTGGTACATTTATTAGCTCTTCCAATACTTTGTCTCTTGATACAAAAACGGGGTATATTGATGTTGCAAAATCAACTCCTGATAGTTATTCTATTTCATATTTGACATCTGGAACCTGTGCAAAAATCAGTACTGTTCAAATAACCATTCATCCTATTCCTTTTGTAAACGAAATTCAAGATCAGTCAATTTGTTTTGGGAATTCTTTTACTGAAATTTTATTTTCTGGGTCTAGTTCTACAAGTTATGATTGGTCCAATTCGGAATCGAAAATTGGTTTAAGTACAAGTGGAAATGGAACGATTAGTTCATTTGTTGGTATTGGAACTTTACCAAATAGTACAGCATTGAAAGCGACTATTTCAGTTACACCTAAAATAGAACAATGTTTTGGGGCTTCTAAAACATTCAGTTTGACAGTTAATTCTCAAGATGATCCAAGTTTCAGTTATTCCAAAACGGAATACTGTTTGAATACTTCAAATGTGACCCCAACGTTAGCAGGAACAAAGAATGGAATATTCACTACTGATTCTCCTGGATTTATTTTAAATGGTCAGACTGGAGAAATAGATTTCACTAAAAATGTACCTGGTAATTATCACGTTACATACACTACTAAAGGAATTTGTCCAAATGATTCTACTTTAGAGGTTAAAATTTTAGTACCTCCAACAATTTCTGGTAAGTCGGATGTTTGTGTCAATGCTAATATATTACTTACCAAAAAAGATGCTGTCAATGGTATTTGGCAGTCATTGCAAGGTGATGTTGCTTCAGTTGACGCAACCGGAAAAGTTAAAGGATTGAAAACAGGACAATCTTCGATCATATTTACTTCTGAAAATGGATGTAGTGATACCACAAATATTATTGTCAATCCAATTCCATCAATTGATGCACTTTCAAGTATGTGTTTAAATGGAACTCAATTGGCCAAAGGTTCTGAAACAGCAAATAAAAATACCCCTTGGACAGCATCGAACACTAACGTGATTTCAATCGACAAAGTGGGTAATGTATTAGCAAAATCGGTTGGTAATTCCAATCTAACTTTTATGAGTGATGCAGGGTGTGTTGTTACAAAACCAATTGCTGTTTTAGCGTTACCTACAATTGAAGGTAACTCTGATATATGTGAGGCATCCAATGCGTTTTATACATCTTCAGATGGAGTGAATCAAACAGGTTTATGGCTAAGTTTAGATACAAAGATTGGAACAATAAATGGTGCAGGTGAATTTAAAGGTGTTGGAAAGGGGACTACAAAACTTCAATATACCGATATCAATGGTTGTAAAAATCAAAAAACAATTGTTGTAAATCCTTTACCTGTAATTACAGGGATTACAGCTTTGTGTATTGATGCAAATTCAACGTTAACGGCTACGGGAACTCCATTGAATAATCAAGCCTGGTCAGTCGAGAACAGTGCAATTGTTCAATTAGATCAAAATGGAAATAAAGGAACTATTAAAGGTTTAGAAACAGGCAGTACTACTGTATATTATACGGATAATAAAAATTGTAAAAGTGGAATTTCTATTGCTGTAAATTCAATACCAGATGTAATCGCATCAGTGAATTCGGTAGATATATGTTCTGGTTCTGTACCAAACATTCAATTGACTAGCAGTTTTGAAGGAACTTTGTTCAACTGGACGGTCACGAATTTGGATGTTACTGGAGGTAAAGATACAACCAAAGTTGCAGTAGGAGGATTGATTAAACAACCACTTTCAACTGTGGTAGGAAAAGATCAAGGTTTTGCAATTTATACAATAACTCCAAGCCTTAATGGTTGTTTCGGAACTCCGATTGAGGTAAAAGTTACGGTGAAAAAAATAGAAAATCCATCGTTTAATTATGCTAAGTCAAGTTACTGTTCAAATGAACAAAATCCTTTGCCAATTATTTTAGGTTCAACCGGTGGTTCTTATACTGTATTGCCATTGAATGGATTGAGTATTGACAAACAAACTGGAATGATTAACTTAAATTCATCACAGGCGGGAAGCTATGAGATTAGGTATGTTAGTTCAGGAGCATGTGCTCAAGATTCGAAATTTACTATTGCGATTAAAGCTTCACCTTCAGTTCAGTCGGTACAAGATATTCAATTGTGTCAAGACCAATTTTCTTCCCCAATTAATTTTGTAGGATCACAAAACACTAAGTTTGTATGGGTTAATACGAATACTGCAATTGGATTAAGTTCAACTGGTGAAGGGGTAATACCTTCATTTAAAGGGAATGGCACGATAATGGGTCAAAATTCGATTGCAGGTATTGTTCAAGTCACTCCAGAACGGGATGGTTGTTCAGGTGATAAGGCATCATTTGTGATTACTGTCAATTCTAAAGACAATCCTTCCATTAGCTATGCTAACTATACCTATTGTTATTCTGATGCAAGTATAGCTCCATCAATCAATGGAACATTTGGTGGTCAGTTTACATCTTCATCAGCAAATTTAATAGTGGATTCCAAAACTGGAGAGATTGATATCAATGCATCTAAACCTGGTAAGTATTCGATAACTTACACAACTAAAGGAAGCTGTCCGAGTGATACTACTGTTCAGGTAGCTATTTCTGATAAACCGTCTGTTGAAAAAATAAATAGCCAGTCAATATGTGAAGGAAGTAATTTTAACTTCATTCAATTCAAAGGTGCAGCAGGAACAACCTTTACTTGGAAGAATAATAATTCGACGATTGGACTTGCTAGTCAAGGAAATGGTGATATTTTATCTTTTAAAGGAACAGGAACACAAATCGGAGGAGCATCTGTTCAAGGTGTAATTGAAGTAACCCCTTCAGCAGGTTCTTGTATTGGAGAAAAGCAAACATTTACTTTAGAAGTAAATCCATTGCAAAATGCTAATTTCACTTATCCTGATAACTCATTTTGTAAACAGCGTGATTTAGATCCAATTGCAAAAGTAACTGGGGAACAAGGAGGAGTGTTTTCAGTAACTCCGTTTATAAATGCATTTAATGCGTCTACCGGTTTTATTGATGTTTCAACTGTTGAAAGTGGTGAATATACTTTAACTTATACAACTTCTGGAGCTTGTAAAAATTCTTCAAGTATGAAGTTATTTATAGGAGATAATCCTGGAGTAGATGGTGTAAACAATCAGTCTATTTGTAAAGGGGCTAGTTTTAATGAGATTGTTTTCACTGGAAATCCAGGTACAATATTCGATTGGTCGAACAATAATACTTCCATAGGATTAGAATCGTTTGGTACTGGATCGATACCACCTTTTGAAGGACTTGGTGCAACATTAGCAAATCCAAATAATTCTGCTTTAATTAATGTTACTCCACGTATTGGTTCGTGTAGAGGTGTCACTAAATCTTTCGAGTTATTAGTTAAGTACAAAGAAGCGGTAAAATTATCTTATGAAAATACATCTTACTGTAACAAAGATGCAGATCCAACTCCTGTAATAATTGGAGATAATTCAGGTACGTTTTATGCAATTCCTTCTGGGATGGCTATAAATAGCTCAACTGGAGTTGTCGATTTAAAAACTACGATAGATGGAGTATACGACATCGTATATAAAACATCAGGTTTTTGTGCGGATTCTTCCGTTGTTAGAATGTATATTAATTCTTCTCCAATCGTTAATTCAATTTCCAATCAAACAGTTTGTGCTGGAATTTCATTCAATAAAGTTGAGTTTACTGGTAGTCTTGGTGCTATTTTTGATTGGACGAATTCATCTTCTTCTATCGGTTTAAATTCATTTGGTTCTGGAAATATAGCAGCATTTAAATCAGAGAATACAACAGGGAGTTTATTGGTTGGTAAAATTACAGTAACACCAAAAGCAGGTTCTTGTGTAGGGATACCAACTTCTTTCAATTTGTCTGTTATACCTTCGGATGATCCAACATTCGATTATGGTAAATCAGATGTTTGTCTAGGAAACGAATTCTTAACTCCTACTAGAAATTTAAAATCAGGTGTTTTTGCAAGTGTACCGAATGGGTTGTCATTAGATCCGAAAACTGGTGTTGTGAATGTTTTAAATTCGACTCCAGCAACTTATACGATTAGCTATACAACCAAAGGGATATGTCCGAATATTAGTTCGAAACAATTATCTATACTTGAAAAACCTGTACTATCAACTATTTCAAGTCAAACGAAATGTGCGGGGGATGCCTTTAACCCGATTGATTTCCAAAGTTCTATTCCATCTACAACGTTTACATGGACGAATAGTAACATTGCTATTGGTTTGCCAAGTAGTGGAAATGGTGGTATTTCTGGATTTGTTGGGGCTTCTGATAAATTAGGATTAAATCCTGTAACTTCATTGATTAAAGTTGTTCCAAAAGTTAAAGAATGTATTGGAGATGAGAAATCGTTCTTATTGACCGTGAATCCGAATGATAATCCAGGATTTATGTATGCTGATAATTCATTTTGTTTTACTGAAAACAACCCAACTCCAATCGTAACAGGAACAAAATCTGGTACATTTACAGCTAATTCAAACGATTTGGTAATAGATAATTTAACGGGAACAATTAAACTGAATCAATCGAAACCTGGCAGTTATACTGTAAAGTATACGACTCAAGGTATCTGTCCGAAGGACTCTACTGTTTCAATATCAGTAGGTGAAACTCCAAGTGTAAATAGTGTTCAAAATAAAGATTATTGCCAAGGAATGAATACAGGAGGAATTGTATTCACAGGAGGATTAGGAACTGTTTTTGATTGGACGAATTCTAATCCTGCTTTAGGATTTAGTACAGCTGGTACAGGTGCAATACCTTCATTTGTTGCAAGTGGACCAACAGTGGGTGGTACTTTTGTAAGCAGTAATGTAATTGTTACTCCACGTGTTGGAAAATGTGTTGGTACTCCAATTTCATTCGCTATAAAAGTAAATGCACTTGATGATCCTGGATTTAGTTATTCAGATATTTCATTTTGTAAAACACAGCCGAACCCACAACCTACTGTAATTGGTTTTCAAGGTGGTACGTTTAGTGCTGAACCTGCAGGTTTATCCATTAGTTCATCAACTGGTATGATATTTTTGAATAATTCTCAAGATAATACCTATACCATTAAATATCAAACAAAAGGAGCTTGTCCTAATTCATCAACTATCACATTATCTGTAGGGTCAAATCCAACAGTCAATCCTGTTTTTGATAGAAGTGTATGCGTAGGTACAAATTTTCAATCAATTGTTTTTTCTGGAAAACCAGGGACAAATTTTGAATGGGTGAATTCTGACCCTACTATCGGTTTAAGTCCAAGTGGAAAAGGAAATATTCCTGAGTTTTTAGCATTATCGGCGAAATCTTCTAAAATCGTTGTAACCCCATTGATAGGTACTTGTAGAGGTAAATCATTGTTATTTACATTAAGTGCCATTGAAAATAAAACGCCAGTGATTTCCTATGCTCAACCATCTTATTGTTTGGGAGATGACAATCCTATTCCAACTTTAACCGGTGGATCAAATGGTGCATTTACTGCATCTCCACAAGGACTATTTATTAGTAGTGCTTCAGGGGAGATTAATTTAGAACAATCAAGAATTGGTGTTTATACCATTACTTATAATGTTTCGGGGGCTTGTTCATCGAATGGTACAACTCGATTAGCAATTGGTACTTCTCCGACGATTGAAGACATTCCGTCACAAGTAGCATGTAATGGTTCTTTAGTAAAATCAGTTATTTTTAAAGGAAGTGCTGGTACACAGTATTCTTGGAAAAACAATAATACACTCATTGGTCTTCAACCAAGTGGAGAAGGAAATATCAATGCTTTTATTGGCCAAAATTCGACGAAGGAAAAATTAGTTGCAACGATTACAGTGAATCCTTATGTTGGAACATGTAAAGGGAAAGCGAAAAGTTTTGTCATATCTGTGAATCCAAGTGATGATCCAACGTTTAACTTTTCAAGTTCATTTACCTGTAAAAATTCACCAGTGAATCCTTTCCCAATGATTGAAGGAACTCCTGGTGGAGTATTTACAGCTTCTCCAGTTGGATTATTCATCAATTCTGCAACAGGTGAAATTGACGTGAAAAAATCACAAATTAATTCTTATAACATTACTTATGTAACGAGAGGTCTTTGTTCAAAAGCGGCAACTGTAGCGATGAAAATCAATTCGTTTCCAACAATGGAGAATGTAAGTAATCAATCTATATGTAGCGGATCAATGTTCAATGTTGTTGCGTTTAGGGGCACGCCGAATACCATTTATCAATGGACGAATAATCAGCCTTCAATTGGACTTGCTAAAACAGGAACAAATGATATCGAATCGTTTAAAGCGAAAGAAATAACAAGTGCAGGTCAATCATTAACTGCAAACATTATTGTTACACCTGAATTGGATGGTTGTTACGGAGACCCTAAAAATTTCACATTGACAGTCAATAAAACGGATAATCCTTCGTTTGTTTATGCACAAACTTCTTTCTGTGTCGGTGATAAAAATTCAGTTCCATTCATACAAGGAACGAAAAATGGTACTTTCAGCTCTACTGCTGGTATCTCATTAAATAGTAGTACTGGTGCAATTGCAATTGATAAATCAACTGCGGGTAGTTATGTTGTTAAATATACTACTTCTGGATTGTGTCCAAAAGATTCGAGTGTATCAATCATCATAAATCCAAAACCAGTTGTTAACTCAATTGTAAGTCAACAAAAATGTGATGGAACCAATTTTGATCCTATTAACTTTATTGGTAATGCATCAAACTACAAATGGACAAGTTCTGAAACTTCAATTGGTTTGATGTCCAATGGTAGTGGAAATATTCCTTCATTTGTAGCATCAGGAACAATTAGAGGTGGAAGCTCACTTTCCTCGTTAGTGACTGTTACTCCTGAATTAAATGGATGTAAAGGTGATTCTAAGGTATTCTCATTAATTGTAAATTCTCAAGATGACCCTTCATTCACATTCTTAGACAATTCATTTTGTATTACAGAACAAAATCCTATTCCAGTTGTAAAAGGAACATTAGGTGGAACGTTTAGTTTTAAACCTACAGGCCTTGTGATAGACCCGAAAACAGGGAAGGTAGATATTAAAAATTCTAAGTTTGGTCTCTATGATGTTACGTATACTACGAATGGTAAGTGTAAAGCAGATTCCACAGTTAAGATTGGAATCGGTGAGAATCCTTCTATCAATGCGCCAGATTTTGATAACATCAGATGTGAAGGTGATATTTTCAAAGCGGTAAAATTCAGTGGGAATCCTGGAACTGTTTTCGAATGGACAAATAACAATACTTCTATTGGAATACCTGCTAATGGTATAGGTGATATGCCTTCATTTACAGCGCGAGGTACTGTTCTAGGTGGTGTTGATACTACTGCTACAATTTCGGTGACTCCAAGAATTGGAATTTGTGTGGGTAGAACGGTAACCTTTAAATACAAAATAAAAGCGAAACCGACTGTTGAAGCAGGAATCTATGATTTCTTTACAAATTCAAGTAGAAATAAAGATACGATTTTCTGTAAAGGAGGAAAAGCAACCTTAGTGGCTTCTGGTTCTTCAAAAGTCGATGATTATTATTGGTTTCCAAATAATACACTGTCTAATAGTACAGGGCCACGTGTTTTTGCTTCTACTGATGTTACTCAAGAATATGTGGTGGTTGGTAGAAATGAATATTGCGTGAATTCAGATACAGTGAAATTAACGGTAGTGAGTCCTGTAGTGAATACTGTAATTGACACAGCTGTGTGTGCTGGGACGAATTTTAATACAATTAAATTTAGTGGAAATGCTTACGCGAAACATTTTGATTGGACAAATTCAAATACAAAAATTGGATTGTTAAATAGTGGAGCAGATTCAATTTCACCTTTCAAGGGATTAATCAGCTCGAGTGTTGCTTCAGAAGTTGGAGTGATTTCAGTGACACCTAAATTTACGATTCAAGAAACAGGTGAACAATGTAAAGGAACACCAACAACATTTAAGTTAACTGTAAATAAACAAGACAATGCTTCATTTACCGGCTATCAATCAGAATATTGTGGCACGGAAAGTATTGTTCCAACACCTACTATTACAGGTACTAAAGGTGGTATTTTTGCAGTGAAGTCTAAAAATTTAGCCATCAATGCTGCAACAGGTCAATTATTTCCTTCTTCTTCTAAACCTGGAGAATATTTTGTTACTTACACTACACCAGGTCAATGTTCAAAAGTAGATTCTGCAAAAGTGATTATACGTCCTCAATTATTGGCAACAATTACTGGTGGGGATACCATTTGTGAAGGTGATTTAAATGCGAAAATTGTATTGAAAGGGAAAAATGGATTGCCACCGTATGTCTTTACATACAAAATTAATGATGGTGCACAACAAACTGCTACTACTGATTATGGAACAGATAGTCTAGTGTTAGTCGTTCCAAAATTAAAAAGTGGTTCTTATAATTATAGAATTGAACAAGTTCAAGAATCAAGTTCCTTTAATTGTGTTACCAATGTAACTTCAAGTACTACGTTGGTTGTGAAACCTCTTCCTTCTGCGACGATTACAGGTTCTACAATTGTATGTGTTAATTCTACTGAGCCTGAGGTAACCATCACAGGATTAAATGGTACGAGCCCATTTACATTTACATATGCAATTGATGCAGTTCCACAACCACAATTAACCACAAAAGCAGGGGAGAATTTTGTTAAAATTAAAGTTCCAACTAATTTGAGAGGGTTAAAAACATTCTCGTTGATAGAGGTTAGAGATAATGGTTTATTAGGTTGTACTCAATCATTGCGTCAAGTACCAACTGTTGTCGTAAATGTGAAATCTGCTCCTAATGCAATCGTATCGATAGCTCCAAAAAGTGTATGTTTGGGAAGTACTGCTGAGGTTCAATTCAGTGGATCTAATGGTAATTCTCCATATGAGTTTACGTTCAGAGTGAATGGAGGTCAAACACAGGTTGTAAAATCTACAAATGGCAATGATAAAATTTCATTACCAATCACCACATCAAAAGTAGACACATTGATCTACGAAGTGATAAAAGTTCAAGATGCAAGCACTTCAACATGTAAAAACGAAGGAGTGAAGTCAAAAGATACGATTATAATTGTTCCAGGTGCTTTTGTGAAACAAGTTTCGGATTTACCGGTGTGTGAAGGTAAAAATTCTGATTCAATTGTCTTTTCTGGAAGTAATGTTACTGAATTTAATTGGGTCAATGACAATATTACGATTGGTTTACCAGCTTTGGGTAAAAATTCGATTCCATCGTTTATTGGGAAAAACGCACCTAATGCTGCTACAATTACTGTGACTCCAACAACAGGAGCTTGCATGGGAGAACCAATGAAATTCAGAATCAATGTACGACCAAAACCAACACCAAAAGTATTGGGTGCTGACAATGCAATTTGTTCGGGGGATTCTGTCAAATTGATAGGAGTAACTCCACAAGGTGTATCTCCAAGGTATACCTACTATTGGTCACCTGATAACACGTTGTCTTGTTTCCAATGTGATACTAATTATGCAAAACCAACAAAAACGACCAATTATAAAGTGACAGCGAATGATGGAAGAGGCTGTGATTTTATGCTAGTGGTTCCAATTGTGGTTCGAAATAAGCCAACCGTATATGGAATTGACACAACTATTTGTGGCGATCCATCGTTGGTGAAATTGAAGGGGTATGGTGCTAAAACATATACTTGGTCAGACGGAATTCAAAACAATGTAGCGTTTATGCCTCAGATTGGTATTACGACTTATTTGGTAGAAGGTACTGATGAGTTTGGTTGTAAGAATACGGATTCGGTATCTGTGTCTGTATTAACTCCTCCAACTGCTGAAATGTCTGCGGATAAATTAACAGGTTTTGCGCCGTTGACAGTCAACTTTACCAATGATAGTAAAAACGCGGTCAAATACGAATGGGATTTCAGAAATAGCGAAATAATTACTACAGATAAAAAAGCACCTCAAAAAGCGACGTTTAGTAAATATGGAGATTATTTGGTGACCTTAAAAGCATTCAATGGAGCTTGTGTTAATGTGAAAGAATTAGTAGTCATAGTTAAAAAAATGGATACTTTATCGATCATCAAAGTTCCAAATATTTTCTCTCCGAATAATGATGGTAAAAACGATGTGTTCTCAATTACAGTGAACAATGCAAAAACACTGCGTTTACAAATCTTTAATAGATGGGGGAATATCATTCACGAGTTGACAGAAACCATGCCTTATTGGGATGGAAAAATAAACGGATACGATGCAGGTGAAGGTGTGTATTTTTACATTTTTGAAGTAGAGGATGAAGCAGGACAAAAACAAAAAGGTGAAGGATTCATTCAGTTGATTAGAGATTAATTTTACGAATCGGAACAACTTCAAATTCGATAAATAAATTATTTTTGCGAACGAATAAAAATTAGATTTCAATGGGAAGAGCTTTTGAATACCGAAGAGCAGCGAAAGAAAAGAGATGGGATAAAATGTCTCGTTTGTTTCCTAAATTAGGAAAAGCCATTACAATGGCAGCAAAAGAAGGTGGTGATGATCCGGCAATGAACGCGAAGTTGAGAACAGCTGTTCAGAATGCAAAGGCACAAAACATGCCAAAAGACAATATTGAAGCAGCAATCAAACGTGCAAGTCAAAAAGATTTAGCAAGTTTCAATGAAATCAATTATGAAGGTAAAGGACCTCATGGGGTGTTGATTTTCATTGAATGTGCAACAGATAACTCAACACGTACTGTAGCAAATGTGAAGTCTTATTTCAATAAGTCAGGTGGTACGGTGGTTCCAAACGGTCAATTAGAATTCATGTTTGATCGTAAATCTGTTTTTGAAATCGCTAAAAAAGAGGGGGTAGATGCTGAAGAGATCGAACTTGAATTAATTGATGCGGGTTGTGAATCTATCGAAGTAGAAGAAGAAAAAATCGTTGTTTATGGCGATTACACTTCATTTGGAACCTTATCGAAAGGTATCGATGACTTACAATTAGAAGTAATGAAAGCAACGTTACAACGCATTCCTACATCTCCAATTGAATTAACCGAAGAACAAATGGTGGATGTTGAAAAATTACTTGATAAAATTGAAGAGGATGACGATGTGCAACAAGTATTCACAAACATTGCTTAATGCTGTGCTGAATGTTATGCAATTGTGTTAATTGCGTATTTTTGTTATGAAATAATTTATACGAAGGCTATCATTTTTGGTGGCCTTTTTAATTGACTATCATTATGCCAATACTTTATGTAGTGCCAACACCTGTAGGAAATTTGGAGGACATCACTTTAAGGGCCATACGAATATTGAAAGAATCTTCGTTAATTTATGCCGAAGATACACGTGTAACCAAGAAGTTATTGTCACACCTTGGAATTCAAAAACCGGTGTATCCCTTTCATGCTCACAATGAACATAAAGTCGTTCAGCAAGTCATTGATCGCATTAAAACAGAAGAATCAGTTGTACTAGTTTCCGATGCTGGAACACCTGGAATATCAGATCCTGGTTTTTTATTGATTCGTGCGTGTATTCAAGACGAGATTACTGTTACTTGTTTACCTGGACCAACTGCATTAAGTCCTGCGTTAGTAGGAAGTGGTTTTCCCTGCGATCGTTTTTGTTTTGAAGGCTTTCTCCCGCATAAGAAAGGCCGTCAAACTAAATTAATTGAGTTATCCAAAGAAGAACGCACCATTGTGTTGTATG
>CALPOI020000015.1 GCA_943325145.2 Candidatus Planktophila lacus
CCAAGGTTCATTGGTGTGAGCGAAATATGACGTGTAAATACAGATAACACAGTTCAATTATTAAAATGGGAGTTAGAGATTAGATTGCATGAATTGATGCAAGCATGGCATTTCTCTACATTGGAAAAGATATTCATTCAGGAAGAAATGTATATCGACTTTAAACATTATGCGGATCGAGATAGTTTATATACTTATTTATTTAAGCGTTTTGAGCCATTCAAGGAGCGTTTTATGCGTGAAATTGTTACGGAAGATTTACTACGACTGACTCAAATTCAAATGATTCGTATTACTCGTTTTGACAGTGATAAAGCGGATGAAGCAATTGTGAAGTTAGAAGAAGAGATGGCTTCGGTAAAAGATAAATTAGCCCATTTGACAGAGTATGCGATAGAATACTATAAGGATTTAAAGAAGCGTTTTGGAGAAGGTCGTGAACGAAAAACAGAAATTAAGATTTTTGATACAATTGCTGCTTCAAAGGTAATCATCGCTAATCGTAAATTATATGTTGATCCTGAGGAAGGTTTCATTGGGTGGGGATTGAAAAAAACAGAAGCTGTCAATGATTGTTCTGAAATTGATGACATTATAGTTTTTTTCAGTACGGGGAAAATGATGATTACCAAGATTTCAGATAAGAAATTTGTTGGAAAGGGAATTATTCATGCAGATGTATGGAAAAGAGGAGATACGCGTACAATTTACCATATGATGTATCAAGACGGATTAGGTGGTCCAACGATGATGAAGCGATTCTATGTCAATTCTATAACAAGAGATACAGAATACGATTTAACTCGAGGAACAAAAGGTAGTAAATTGCTTTATTTTTCTGTACATCCGAATGGTGAAAAAGAAATTGTTACAGTCATGTTGCGACCTCGTCCTCATTTGAAACGTTTGCGTTTTGATATTGATTTTGGGGACATGATTATTAAATCTCGTTCATCTGCAGGAAATAGAGTAACGAAAGAAATTGTACAAAAAATCATCCAAAAAGAAGTTGGTGGTTCTACGCTTGCTGCGCGTAAGATTTGGTACGATAAAATTGTTGGACGTTTGAATGATGAAGGTAGGGGTAAATTTTTAGGTTCATTCAAGGGCTCGGATAGGATTTTGACGTTGTATAAATCGGGGGAATATCGTTTGTCTAGCTTTGATTTAGCAAATCACTTTGATGAAGATATGATTCATATTGAAAAATGGATTCCTAGAAGACCAATTTCTACCGTATATTTCGATGCTGAAAAAGAAATGCATTATGTGAAACGTTTTTTATGTGAAATCACTTCAGATAAAAAAGTTTTATTTATTTCAGAATCTGAGGGGTCTTACATGGATTTAGTCTCTACTTCTTATCGTCCAGAAGTTCGTGTTATTTATAATAAATTATTAAAGGAAACTAAAAACTTACCTGATAACGTTATTAATATTGCAGATTTAATTGATGTAAAAGGATTAAAAGCTCAGGGAAATCAAGTGACAAAATTGAGGGTGAAAGAGATTACATTAACGCATGAAATTGATGGAGGAGAAGCTTGGCCCGAAGATGCTGGTGAAGTAATTTCAGAGTCAAACTCAGAAGAGAGTGCCTTAACCGTTGAGTGGGATCTAGAACAAAAACCAGATGATGAATCGAATCAACCTAATTTATTTGATGTCTCAGAGGAAGAATAAAATTGTATTTTTGTATTGTAATTAAACAATATTTATGATGGAAAAAATAAAAAAAATAGGATTGCTTATAATTATAATCATGGCTTGTAGTGTGTCTAATGCTCAAAAAATATTTTCTGTTGATTACGAAAGTCAAGCAGATATTAAAGTTTTTGTTGTTGATTATGAGAGTCAGGCTGATTTAAAAGTATTTAAAGTGAAATACGAAAGTCAAGCTGTGAATAATGAAGGGAAATGGTTTTTTGTGAAATATGCAAGTCAAGCAAAAAAGAAAATTTCTTTCGTGAAATATGAAAGTCAAGCTGATTTAAAAATATATTTTGTTGATTATGAAAGTCAAGCGGGTTGGAGAACCTCATCTAAGAAAAGCTTGATGTATTAATAACAAATAAAGTTTTGATTTTTATAAAATTTTCTTTTTTCTGAACCACAAGAATATTACAATTGATAAAATTGCCATTAATCCTATAATTACAAAATAGGAATAGGTTCCGTTAAGTTCAGGCATGTGTTTAAAATTCATTCCATAAATCCCTGCTATAAAGGTAAGCGGTAAGAAAAAAGCAGAGAAGACGGTCAATAATTTCATAACCTCATTTGTTTTCTGAGCATGAACAGATAGATAGGTATTCATGAGGTTGTTTGAATCGTCGCTAACTTCATCAAATGTGAGGATTAAATTGATTAAGCGATCTTTAATGTCTTGATAAGCAATTTTATTGGATTCAATTACTTCGATTTCATGGATGACATGTTGCGTTAGTTGTAATACTTTTTTTGAAATTCTAGTTTGTGATTTTTGAAAGTACAAATCTTCAAGTGATACTTTTTTTAAGTCTCTAAGGAAAATAACTTTTTCAATGGTGTCTATTTTTTCTGATAAATCGAGTGCGGATTCAGAATAAGTCTCAATCATTTTATTGATAATGTGCAAAAGCAATTGTTCAGAATTTTCAAAATTATTCTCTGTAGTGATGTTTCGTATAAATTGAAAATCAGCGCGATGAATACTAATTATCTTAGATTCGTTGTAGAAAAATGCAATTTTATTTGATAATTCATTGACATTTGTAATTCTTCCTTTTTTTTGGTTGCTAAAGGCGCGTAAGATTACAAAAGTGTAGTCTCGAAGTTTTTCAATTTTTGGAAGATGTCCTCGTTCTAAACTATCTCGAATTAAAAAATACTCCAAACCGTATTCTTCAGCTAATGCAGCTAATTTGGTTTCTTCTGGATTGAAAATATCGATCCATGTAAAATTATTGAATTCTGTTTGAGAGATCAGCATATGATTCAATTTTCGATAGTTTTTAGTTGAAAATTAACCATTTTTTATTTCTTCCATTCCATTTGCATGCTTTGCAAACCTGGATTTATTTCTTGGATGAACATGGTCGTAGTTTCCCCAAGGCCAACCGCCAAATTGAGTTGCATGATAATCTTCAAATGCTTGATTGATTTCAGCTTTTGTATTCATCACGAACGGTCCATATTGAATTACAGGTTCACCAATTGGCTTTCCTTGTAGAACCAATATTTTAATTGGTTCATCCGAGGATTGTAGTAATAAATCTTGTTGAGATTCCACTTCTATTGCATGATAATTTGGAATCGTCTGATTATTAATCATTAGATGACTTCCTTCATAAAAATAAAGTGTTCGATTGATTGAATTTTGCGATTTAGGTAGTGTGAAACTAGTGTTTGCTTCCATCGAAATGTTCCATACTCCGACTTCATTTTCTTCATCTGCAGCCCATGAATTTGGAGGAGGATTTTGTGGTGCTATGTTTTTGAGACTACCAGCAATTACCTCGATAGCAATTGTTCCTTTAGGTGAAGTTTCCTTTAATATCGGAATTTCTTCTTTCCACAACATTTTAAAATGTGGATCAACCATTTTATTCTTTTTTGGAAGATTTAACCATATTTGAAAAAGTTCAAGTGGATTTTTTTTAGTTTGGTCAAGTAAAGGAAACATTTCTGCATGTTGAACACCTTTTCCTGCAGTCATCCATTGTACATCTCCATTTCCATATCTTCCAGCAGCACCCATAGAGTCAGAATGGTCAACGATACCTTTTCGGACTACAGTAATCGTTTCAAAACCTCTGTGGGGATGACCAGGAAATCCGGGTACAGTTTTACCGTGATACATTCTAAAACCATCTTTAATGATAAAATCTTCACCCAATCGCCTTCCTTCAAGAGAACTAGATGGCCCCATTTTTTCATTTCCTTCTGGAAAATCATCTTCGTGGTGTACACAAAATAAAAAAGGATCAGAAGTTTCCCATTGAAATCCAAGAGGTTTTATTGATTTTATAGTTTGCATGTTGTTTGTTGATTTTGAGATGAAAGAAAAAAGTGGAGAGGCTACAATTGACGATACACCCAATGTGAACGTTTTTAAAAAATTTCTTCTAAATTCAATTGACATATTTCTGTTTATTTATTACAAATTTACAAGAATGGTATCTAGTAAGAAAGAAAGATATTGAGTTTTTTGTAAAATGAATTTACTTTTGAATAATATCCTATTCCACAATGTTCTAAAATCCAGATGTAGGTTGGGAGATTTTCTCTAATTCTTTAGCAGTTTTAATAAATACTTTTTACATTTGTCTTTTAAATTTAATTTAGAAACTATGGCTGAAAAAGCAACAACCCAACCAAGTAAAAAATCAAAAAAGTCTGAATCGGCTGCTACCACTAAGTTTTCAAAAGAAATTTATGTTAAATGGTACAAGGATATGTTGTTGATTCGTCGTTTCGAAGAGAAAGTCGGACAATTATATATTCAGCAAAAGTTTGGTGGTTTTTGTCACTTATACATTGGTCAAGAGGCGATAGTAGCTGGAACCATCACTGGTTCAAGGCCTACAGATAGTCATATGACAGCTTATAGAGATCACGCGCATCCATTGGCTTTAGGTACAGACCCAAGAGTATTAATGGCAGAGTTATATGGTCGATCTACAGGTTGTTCTAAAGGAAAAGGAGGTTCAATGCACTTTTTTGATAAAGAAAAAAACTTTATGGGTGGTCATGGTATCGTTGGAGCACAAATTCCAATGGGTACTGGCGTTGCTTTTGCAGAACAATATAAAGGCACTGATAATGTAGTTTTTGTTTCCATGGGTGACGGAGCAGTGCGTCAAGGTGCATTACATGAAACATTCAACATGGCGATGATGTGGAAATTACCTGTGATATATATCATTGAGAACAATAACTACGCAATGGGTACTTCGGTTGAACGTACAACAAATGTTCAAGATTTATCAAAAATTGGTCATTCGTATGAGATGCCTTCTAAATCGGTAGACGGGATGTCTCCTGAAGCTGTTCACGAAGCAATCGCAGAAGCTTGTGAAAGAGCAAGAAGAGGTGATGGTCCAACGTTGTTGGATATTCGAACTTACAGATATAAAGGACACTCAATGTCTGACCCTCAAAAATACCGTACAAAAGAAGAAGTAGCTTCTTGGATGGATCAAGATCCTATCGATCATTGTTTGAATGTAATCAAACAAAATAAATGGTTGAATGAAACAGAAATTCAAGATATTATTGATTGGGTGAAAAAAGAAGTAGAAGAATCTATTGAGTTCGCTGAAAATTCTCCTTATCCAGATCCTTCTGAATTATACAAAGATGTATATATGCAAGAAGATTATCCTTACATTAAAGAATACTAAATAGAAAATAAGATGGCTGAAATTATTTATATGCCTAAATTGAGTGATACTATGACGGAAGGAGTAGTCGCTGAATGGCATAAAAAAATTGGTGATACGGTAGCAAATGGTGAGTTAATCGCTGAGATTGAGACTGATAAAGCTACAATGGAATTTGAATCTTTTTACGATGGTGTTTTGTTACACATTGGTGTTGAGAAATCAAAAGCAGCTCCTGTAAATTCGATTTTAGCAATCATTGGTCAAGCTGGTGAAGATATTAGTGGTTTGTTATCACAACAAGCAACAAATGCAGCAGTAACAGAAACTCCAGTGGTGGAGACTGTCGTACCTGTTGAGGCTCCTGTGGTGGCATCTCCAGTTGAGCGACCTGCAGCAGTTGCACCTGTAGCTCCGGTAACAACAAATTCTGCTCCTGTAACTTCAGATGGTAGAGTTTTTGCTTCTCCGTTAGCAAAGAAATTGGCCGAAGAAAAAGGAATAAATATACACCAAGTTCATGGAACAGGTGATGGCGGAAGAATTGTAAAAAGAGATGTAGATCATTTTGTACCTTATACTCCTGCTTCTACAACCAATTTCAGTGCAACTTCTTCAATGGAAGAATCTTACACAGACGAGACAGTTTCTCAAATGCGTAAAGTAATCGCAAGAAGACTTGCAGAGAGTAAGTTTACAGCACCTCATTTCTACTTAACTGTAGAAGTTAATATGGAAAATGCTATTGCTGCTCGTAAGGTGTTGAACGCTCAAGACGGTGTTAAGGTATCTTTCAATGATATGGTTGTGAAAGCTGTTGCGATGTCGCTTAAAAAACATCCAGCAATAAATTCTTCTTGGTTAGGTGATGTTATCAGAAGAAATCACCATGTTCATATTGGTGTAGCAGTAGCAGTTGAAGACGGTTTGTTGGTGCCAGTAGTTCGATTTGCGGATACAAAAGGTTTGGCTCAAATCGGTGAGGAAGTAAAATCATTTGCTCAAAAAGCGAAAGACAAGAAATTACAACCATCTGATTGGGAAGGTAACACTTTTACGATCTCTAATTTAGGTATGTTTGGAATTGATTCATTTACAGCAATCGTTAATCCACCTGATAGTTGTATTTTGGCTGTTGGAGGTATTAGTGAAGTTCCAGTTGTGAAGAATGGACAAGTAGTACCAGGAAATATCATGAAATTGACCCTTTCATGTGACCATCGTGTGGTTGATGGGGCTTCAGGAGCTTCTTTTTTACAAACATTGAAAGGTTATTTAGAACAACCAGTAAAGATGTTGGTTTAATTATAACGTATTATACTATTCAACGTCCTTTTCTTTTATTGAGAAGGACGTTTTTTATTTTGAGTGTTTAGGGTCAGGGTTAAATTCATGAGAAATTAAATCTTGACCTTAAATTCTAAGACCAATTGCAAAAGTTATAAATCGAGGCAGATTTAAAATTTCACACCGATTCCGATAATTTTCAGAATTACCATTGTAAATGAGATTGTTAATTTCTTTGATTCAATGATGAGTGAGGGGGGTAACGGTCTTCTTTTATTTTTAGATAGGTCAAAATTGCCTACAATAAATCACTGTTAAATCTGTATTTTTGTGTAATATTCAAAATGTATGAATTACAAAATAATCCACATTCTTGTTATTATTTTCATATTCTTTAATACTGTAAAATCTACAGCACAAATACAAGGTGTTTCAAAATTTGATACATCGAATGTATCTAACTTATTGAATCAATTAAAAGTAGACTCTTTTCAAATCGTACTTTTAGGTGAAGAAAATCATTATGACGGGGTCGCTATGAAAATTAATCAAAAGATTATAACAGAGCTCGTCCAAAAACATGGATTTAAAACATTGTTGATTGAATCAGATTTTGAAAGTCTCTATCAAATTAATTTACAGGATAAAAGAGAAAAAGAATACAGTGTAAATCAAAATATTTATAATTGCTGGAGTAAAGTCGTTGAAGCAGTTCCTATTTTTGAACTTGAAAAAAAAGGATTGTTACAGATTTACGGTTTTGATTCAAGGTTACATGGTCGTTTTATTCAAAACCATAGTCAAGATTCGATTTATTATCGATTATTTTTCTCCAATTTTACTCCTACTGAGTCTGAGAAACAACTTTTTAATCATGTTTTTAAATCTATTGTTTCACTTGAATTTAAGGATACTACTTCTGAATCTAAAAGAACCGATTTTTTTCAACTCATTGAAAAATCACAATCCTTTTATAAGGATACTTTATCTATACAGTATTATTCGCTTGAAAATATAAAACATTACTTGAAGCAAATTTGTATTGAAAAAGTAAGTTCGTTGAATTATATGATTGCAAGAGAAGAAAATATGGTTCGAAATGTTGCGTATTTATTAAAAACTAAATTCAAAAATGAAAAAGTGATTCTTCTCGGAGCGAACATTCATGTACAACCAGGGGTTATAAATCTGAATGAAAATTATGCGAAAATTAATTGTGGTGATTACTTGAAAAATTCACACAAAACACTTTCAATTTTACCAGTTAATTACTCTGGAAAAAGAAGGTCTGTAAGTAATATTCAGAAATTAATAAAAATACAAAAGCCTAAAAGAAATTTATTGGCTAGCATTCTTCATAAATTGAATTATCAATTTGCAGTAATTGATTTAAGTAAGATAAATAAATATAATTTAATCTATAAAAATGAAGTCATATCTCCTAAAGTATATGGTGATTATTTAATTTTTATTGATCAAACAGAACCTTCCACATTGATCCAACTATGAAAGTAATCCTTTGTTTCTTAGTAATTTTAAATTCAATTTGTTTTACTCAAATTGCTCCCTTTGTTGATATTAATGGTCAGTTCAAGACGTTTTACAAGGGGTCTATTCGCACATTAGAGCTACAAGGAATACAATCTTTTCAAGCAGGTGACGACCTACTACAATACATGGATATTAGAGGGAATTTTAAAATATACGACGGTGAATCTCCCCAGTTGATTACCATTCAATTAGTCAACCCAGTGAGTTCGGATAATTTAGTAGCTTGGACGATTGCTCAAAATTTATACACACTAGAAGGAAAAGAAAAAATTATATTGACTAATAATTGTGGCGAGTATATTGTGAAAGATAGTTTGATACTATTTCAAGACACTCGTTTTAAAACTTTGAATGTGTATTACAACGGAGAGATTCAACAAATTATGCAACAGTTTTCGTCGATGGTGATGCCAAATCATATTAGTGAAAATTGTTTTGCTTTTAAAGACAATGGAGAGATTTATAAGGTTTTCATGGCTGGAAAAATAATAGAAATTGGTAACACACCGCAGGACATCCAAATTGAATGTGGAACAGATATTGCTTGCTTTAATGATCCGATTAATCGAACGTTTGCAGTGATAGAAAACGGAGTTGTTATGGATGTAGAATCTCAATATGTTAAAAAATACAAAACTGGTACAGGTTTTATTGTTTATGAAGACATGAACGGTAATTTGATGATGTATAAGAATAATGAAAAAGTAACTTTGTCTAATTTTTATTCTGGATTTTTAGAAATTAAAGACAATACCGTTGTGTGGGGTGAGAACAATCAATTATATACGTGGTTTAACCATCAAAAAACAAGGGTTTGTACTTACATTCCGACAGAATTTGAATTAAAGAACAATACGTTTGCATTTAAAAATAATTTAGGAGGAATTTCTGTATATCAATTTGGGACAACTAATCTAGTAACGAATCAGTTAGAAGGAAAATTTAAAATATACCAAGACAATGTTTTGATTGAATTGTTTAATAAACGTTTTTTGTTTTATTCTAAGGGAAAAACAATTGAAAATTAATAAAATACATACCATATAAAATTAAGATGAGAAAAATCACATTGTTTCTTTTTGTATTGATTACAGTTATTGGTCGCGCTCAAAACCAAAATAGAAAAGGGAGCGGAAGTGTTTACGGTGTTGTTCGTGATTCGGTGACTAAAAAACCATTAGAATATGTCAATGTGAAGGTGCTTACATTACCCGATTCAAATCTTGTAACAGGAATTTATACCGATGAAAAAGGGGTTTTTGATATTGAGCCATTGCCGTATGGGAAATATTTTTTAAAATTTTCCTTGTTGAATTACAAGAAAATTTCAAGTGAAAATTTTGTGTTGAATGGCGAAAATAGTGTGCGAATTTTCAGTGATTTTCGATTGATTTCTGAAAAAATAACTGATGTAGAAGAAGTCAAAGTCATAGCGAATCGTGAGTTGTTATCCGCATCTTTTGATAAAAAAATATATGCCATTTCTGACGATATTTCATCGAGGGGAGGATCCGTAAACGATGCTTTAAAAAATGTACCTTCAGTGGACGTGGATCAAGATGGTAAGATTTCTCTTAGAGGTGATGGAAACGTCACTATTTTAATTGATGGTCGCCCAAGTACTATTTCTGGAAGTGCAGGTAAAAGTATGTTGGATGCCTTGCCTTCATCAATGGTAGAACGGATTGAGATTGTAACTACTCCTTCTTCAAAATACGATCCAGATGGTACTTCAGGAATAATCAATATTGTTTTGAAAAAGAATAAATTAAGGGGTATCAATGGGAATGTTACTACTAATATAGCGACCAATGATATTTACAATACTTCAACTTCATTAAGTTTAAGAAATGCAAAATGGAACGTTTATGGAACTTATGCATTCAGACATTATGAGGGAGAAAGGAATAATTTTAGTGATTTATCACGGACTGTAAAAGGTACATTTTTTGGTTTAAATCAAAGTAGGTTAGGGACGGATTTTAATGAAGGGCATACTGTAAAATTTGGGACGGACTTTAATTTTAAAGATCGGAACATATTTGGGGTTTCCTTCACTGGAACGAGAGGAGAAAGAAATCGAAAAGGGAATTTGGTTAACAATCAACTCACCAGTACGAATGAATTAATTAGACAATGGGAACGAAGTTCATACGATCCTTCCAATCAATTCAATAATGAAATTAATTTAAATTACAAAAATGAATTCAAGGAAGAGAGAGGGTTTATAACTTTTGATGTCACTTATTCAGCAGGTGAGGATACTACAGGTGGTAAATATCGTGAAACGACCAATATACCTTCGTTGTTCTTAAATCAACAATTAAGTAGTCTTGAAAAAAATGATGTGACTACCGGAATGATTGATTTTGTGCGTGTTTTCCCAAAAAACATTCGAATAGAAACCGGAATAAAAACAATTATTAGAAATCAAAACATAGGATCACATTCGGAGACTATGCGTCCTACTGAATCATTATTCAAAAAAGATTCACTGTCTAATTTCACTTATAATTATAAGGAGAATATCAACTCATTTTACGGGAATTTTGCACAGCAATTAGGTAAATTCAAATACCAAATAGGATCTCGAATTGAAAACTCTTCTCAAATTCCAAGTTTAGTATCGGAAAATAAAACATATTCAAGAACTTATTTTAATCTTTTTCCATCAGCTTTTTTAACGTATAGTTTTACGAAAGAAAATGAGATTACGATGAGTTACAGCAAACGAATTAATCGTCCATCAAGTGAAACGCTAAATCCATTTACCAGTTATTCGGATCCTTATAATTTAAGAAGAGGAAATCCAGAAGTTTCTCCTGAATTTATTGATTCCTACGAGTTAGGGTATGTGTTGTCAAAAAAGAAGATTTCGTTGTCGATGAATGTTTATTACAGAGCAACTAATAATGTATTACAACGTTTTAGATCGTATGATTCTTCAGGATATTCTGCTGTAACATACACCAATATCGATCGCTCTGAAAGTGTTGGCGCGGAATGGGTAGTCACTTATCGACCAATTCCATTATTTAGAAATGTACTTTCTTTCAACGCTAATCATATCAATTATTTTGATGCAAATACAACACTACAAATGAATAATGGTGTTTTTTGGAGTATGAAATATATTGGAGCTTTTGAGTTTTGGAAACGTACAGCATCGATTCAAATCAATGCGAAATACAATGCTCCTATAGTAACTGTTCAGGGTACGGTTCAACCACGTCCTTCTATTGATCTTTCCACTGAAAAGCAGTTTAAAGAAGGTAAATGGGTAGTAGGTTTGAGATTGTCAGATGTTTTCAATACCCAAGAATTTAGAATTCACGTTGATCAACCAACTGTTCAACAAACATCAGTCTTTAAACAAACTACACGACGAGTTTACGTAAACTTAAGTTATAAATTTGGAAAAATGGATGTGGTTAAAAAATCTAAAATTGCAAACGAGCAAGGCGGTGGCGGTGGAGACTTTTAAGGATTCAGTAGTGTAATAATTTGTTTTGCCTCTTTTACATCGTGAACTCTTAAAATAGAAGCTCCATTTAAAATTGCTTTTGTATTTAAAATGGTTGTGCCATTTAATGCTTCCTCGGGTAAAACATTTAGTTTTTTGTAAATCATTGATTTTCTTGATATTCCTGCTAGAATTGGTGAGTTAAATAGTTTGAAGTTGGAAAGTTGATCTAATAACGTAAAGTTTTGTTCTAATGTTTTTGCAAATCCAAATCCAGGATCAATGACAATATCAGTCACTCCTAGCTCATAAAGTTGATTTATTTTTTTTGAGAAAAAGAATGCAATATCACCGAATAAATTCCTATAATTAGTTTCAAGATGCATCGTTTGTGGTGTTCCTTTAGAATGCATCAAAACATAGGGGCATTCATGTTTTGATACAACTTTAAAAAGTGAATCGTCAAATTCTCCTGCGCTAATATCATTAATAATGTTAGCCCCCTCACAAAGAGCGGCATGCGCAACATTTCCTCTAAACGTATCACAACTTATGATAATATCTGGAAAATTTGAACGAATGGAAGTAATGATTGGTAGTACGCGGTTCATCTCTTCTTGCTCATCAACTGTAGTGGCGCCGGGTCGACTAGAATACCCGCCTATGTCGATGATGTCTGCACCATCGTTAATCATTTTTTGAACATTGATAATAGCACTTTCTGTGGAAGAAATTCTGCTGTTTTTATAAAACGAATCAGGAGTTGTATTTAAAATTCCCATTACCCTAGGAGTATCAAATGTTAACAATTTTTTACCGATGCGAAGGTTTGTAATCATTGGAAAATTATTAATTTCAGCAAATTATTTGAATCTATATGACGCAAACTTCGGAACAATATTTAAATGTTATTCAAACTTGCAAAGAAATTTTTATCAAGAAGACGAATGATTATGGTACTGCTTGGAGAATTTTAAGGTCAAGTTCTTTAACAGATCAGATTTTTATTAAAGCGCAACGTATTCGTACCATTCAAGAAACTGGAGAAAATAAAGTGGGCGAAAGTATTGTTGACGAGTTTAAAGCAATTGTAAATTATTGTATTATGGCATTGATACAACTCGAAAAAAAAGAGTTGACCTCAATGGATTTATCTTTGCAACAAGCAGTGACATTGTACGAGGAATATAGCACGAAGTCATTTGACTTAATGTTGAAAAAAAACCATGATTATGGCGAAGCATGGCGTGATATGCGTGTTAGTTCTTTAACTGATTTAATACTTATGAAGATTCTTCGTGTGAAGCAAATTGAAGATAACAAAGGTCAAACCTTAATTAGTGAAGGCATTGATGCAAATTATTACGACATGTTGAATTATGCAGTATTTTCTTTAATTCATTTATCAAATTAAATATGAAAGGTGTAGTGACTTGGTTTGGTCAATCGTTAGTTTTAAACAGTTTATTTATTTTTTTAAATATCTCAGGTGTTACATTGGTGACTATGGGTTTTCATCCAAGTAATGAATCCAATCAAATTCTATTTGTTAGTATTGGGGCAGTTTTATTATTACTAAGTATCGTTGGATTGGTTATTTTCAAAGGAAGACTTTTCATGTCTTACTTTTCAAGGGTTATTGTTGGAGGTTTATTTATTGTCTCAGGTCTTATCAAAGCAAATGACCCTTTGGGGTTTAGCTATAAACTAGAAGAATATTTTGAAGACGGTGCTTTGGCATTCAGGATCAAAGAATGGTTTGGTATGCCTGGATTTAGTCTAGAGTTTTTAATGGATTATGCATTATTTTTCAGTGTTTTAATTTGTATTCTAGAAATAGTATTAGGTGTGTTAACGATCATTGGAGGAAAAATTCGTTTTGTGGCATGGTCATTAATGGTTATCATGTTGTTTTTTACATTTTTGACTTGGCATACAGCTAATTGTAATCCTGATAAACAATTTTTAGATAGAGATACATATGCAGTAAACGACCCTGTTGGCTTGCAAAAGTTAGATGAATTAAAAACCAATAATTCATTAAAATTAGTTAGTAAATCATCGAATGAAATTGTGATTGACGAGATGAAACAGCCTCAATGTGTCAATGATTGTGGCTGCTTTGGAGACGCGATGAAAGGATCGCTAGGTAGGTCTTTGACGCCAAGTGAATCGCTTTGGAAAGATTATTTGTTAGTTTATTTTTCATTTTGGATTTTTATTTCCCAACGTTTGATTCAGCCAAATTCATTGAAAGAAAATACTTCTTTGGTGCTGTTGTCAATGATAGTTGTTGTGTTTTTCTCTTTTGTTTTCGGATGGTTTTTTCCTGTTTTGTTTGGTTTATTCGTAATTCTATTATCGTTATGGTTGATCCGTGCTGGTGGAGTCTATTTTTCAAATTATTGGTCAATTTCAGCGGTAGTTACATTCGTATGTTTGGTTTTTGTATGGTACGTACTTGCATATGAACCATTAAAAGATTACCGACCATATGCAGAAGGTAGTAACTTAAAACTAAAAATGAATGACGGTATTGAGGGTAAGTATCAAAATTTGTTGGTTTATTCAAATCTGAAAACAGGTGAGAAGAGAGAATTTGATGCTTCAAGTAAAGTTTATTTAGACTCAAAAATTTGGGAGAAAACAAAAGTTTGGAAGTACGATACAATGATTAATAAAGAAATTATTCCTACACGTTTGCCTTCCATATCCAATCAATTTAATCCAATGGTAAACTTTTCTGAAATTGGAAAAGAGGAGCAGAAATTAAAGTTTATAGAAGATAAATTGTTACATCAAAAAATCCCAGGGATAATTGTTAGAGAGAAGGGTGGTGAACAAACATATGAAGTTACTTTGGATGATTATAAAGATAATTATTCAGATACTTCAACGTATGAGTTTGTAAAAAAGTCACAAATTTTGGATCCTTCCTTGAATGAAATTTCTCTAAGGGATTACATTTTAAAAGCACCAAGGATATTTATTGTTTTTTCTAAAGAGTTAAGCGAGTTTAAATCAAAACACTTAGAAAAACTTAGAAGTATCAAAACTATGTGTGCAATGAAAAAAATTCCATTTGTCCTTATTTGTAATGCAAATAGAGAAGAAATCAATCTTTGGAGAAATAGCAATAATTTTCATGTTGCGGCATTTTCAAATGATGCGACTGAATTAAAGGCAATTGCTCGTTCAAATCCATCTTTAATGGTTGTTGAAAGTGGAATTGTGAAAGAAAAGTTTCCATGGCGTTCTTTTCCTTCAGTAAATTGGCTTAAAAAATATGTATTTAAATAAATTATTTATGAGAAAAAAATATGTTGCTGGTAATTGGAAAATGAATTTAAATCATTCCGAGGCCCTTGGTTTGTCAGAGTTTGTAGGTTCGTTAGAATCGAATGCCTCTGTACTTGTTTTTCCACCGTTTATTTATTTATCAGAAATAAAAAATAGATTCCCAAATTTAAATGTAGGTGCCCAAAATTTTCATCCAAAAGATAAAGGAGCTTTCACTGGTGAAGTTTCTATAGAGCAGTTGAAGAATATTGGTGTAACACACGTATTAATTGGTCATTCAGAGCGAAGACAAATTTTTAACGAATCCAACGAATTTATAAAAGAAAAAGTAGATGCAGCACTTAGTAAAGGTCTAACTGTTGTTTTTTGTTGTGGTGAACCATTGGAGGTGAGAGAAATAGGCGAAGAAGTTCATTTTGTTGAGCAACAATTAAAAGAAAGTTTATTTCATTTGACTGAAGAACAGTTAAAATCAATCATAGTTGCATATGAACCGATTTGGGCAATAGGTACAGGGGTGACCGCATCTTCTGAACAAGCTGAACAAATGCATAAAAGTATACGTGCGTTGATTGCAACCAACTATTCAAATGTATCTGCAAATGAAGTAAGTATTTTATATGGTGGAAGTTGTAATGCTTCGAATGCAAAAGAATTATTTACTTGTCAAAATGTAGATGGAGGTTTAATTGGTGGTGCGTCTCTTGTTTCTCAAGATTTCTCTGCCATTGTAAATGCAATATAAATGCAGCGAATAGAATTAAAAGTTAAAATTAGTCCAACAGAGCCTTGGACTGATATTCTCGTGGCACAACTAGCTGAATTAGGATTTGATAGTTTTGTGACAACAGAGGATGGTGTAGAAGCATATGGAAATGC
>CALPOI020000016.1 GCA_943325145.2 Candidatus Planktophila lacus
AACTACCTGTGTAATATTTATTTAATTTAATTGAGTGAAGAATATAAACTGTTGCCATAATTTAAAAGAAAAACCTCAACTATCTTGCGATGATTGAGGTTTAAACCTACTTCTGAGCTGGAAGCGCTCATTCGTGTACCCAGGGCGGGAATCGAACCCGCACTCCAGGGGAACTGGATTTTGAATCCAGCGCGTCTACCAATTCCGCCACCTGGGCAAGTAATTAATTTACTTGAATGCGATACAAATTTAATAAAAAATTTGAATGAAATTAAAGATAAATGAAAGTTATCGCGTTTTGAAGCGATAAATTACACTTTTAGTTAATCTTTCTTCTTACACGTATTTATTCCAAAAGGAAGATATAACGGACATAAATTTATAAATGCTGTGACTAAAAACACTAATGATAAACCCATCAATATAACTGATAACGTACCTGTTATACCCAAAAACTGAACGATAGCAAGTAATAAAATTGCTACGGCAATACGTATTAACTTGTCAGATTTTCCTATATTTTTAAACATTTTCGAAGTAAATTAATTGAATGAATGATGCACTAATTTTTTAATTAAACAAATGTAAATTTTTCATGTTTTTTTCAGTGTAACTTTTGTTACACTACAACAAAATAGATCGACTAATTAGCTGTTTTAATTCTCTTTTTTCATCAACTACATGAATTGATTTAAACAACTTCTATCAAACTCGTTGTTTGTATTATTTTTTCCAATGCTGCATACAAAATATCAAGGTCCTTTTCAGAATTAAATCCTTGTATTGAATACCTTAAATACACATTTTCACCATCTCGAGCCAATGGAATTTCTATACGGTATTCGTCAACTAATAAACGATGTAATTTTTCTGGTTCCTGTGTATGGATGGGTATGCTAAACAATTGAGCGAAAAACTCTGATGTTAATGGCGCCAATGGTTGTGTGCCTAGCAATTCACAAAATCTTGGTGCGTTTTCAATCAGTAAGCGATGACAAACATCCCTTACTTTTTCCCATTCGTATGCATGCAAGAATTCAATGGACTTTTTAATACAAAGAAAAGCTGAAAAATCACGAGTTCCTATAATCTGAAAATGATCTAAAAACAAAGAATCAGAGGGATACATGCTTTTATAACCCCAACTCACGACCAATGGTTTTAGTAATTTTTGAGCAGCTTTCGTAGCCATCAGAAAAGAACATCCCTTTGGAGCCATCATCCATTTATGACAAGCTCCTGTATAAAAATCTACCTGCAAATCTGACAGATTCAATGGAATTTGACCAGGCACATGCGCACCATCGATAAAAGTAAGTACATCCCTTGATTTCGCTATTTCACATATTTCTTTAACTGGTAAAATTAAACCTGTAGCACTGGTAATTTGACTGATAAAAATCATTTTAGTTTTTTGAGTAAACCCTTTAAAAAAGTCTTCAATGATTTGTTCTTTTGAAACAATTGGAAGTTGAATTTTTTGATGGATATACTTTGCTCCTGTTTCTTCACATACAAATTCCCACGTCCGGTCAGAAGCACCATATTCGAGATTTGTTGTCAAAATTTCATCGCCAGGTTGAAGATTTAAACTCTTTGCAACAGCATTAACTGCAAATGTTGGATTCACAACAAACACAAGGTCTTCTGGAGCACAATGTACATAGTTAGCAAGAGCTTCTCTCGAATCTTTTAAATGCTGAATACCTAAAACAGTAATAAACTGAACTGGATCAGCTTCCAATTTCATTTGCCACTGCTGGTATTCTTCAAAAATGGGCTTTGGGCATGAACCAAAAGAACCAAAATTCAAAAAGGTAATGTCTGGTCGAAATAAAAATAATTTTCTTAATTCTTCTGAACTTAGCATCCGATATTTATAATCTTTTTGCTAAACTAAACATTTTAACACTAACAGATATGACAACAGAAAGCTATCCAATTACTAATCTTTGATACAACGAATAGAAAATCCACTCGATTTATAAATAGAATTCTTAATTATTCGTGCACTTTCGTTGTAGAGGTACCTAAAATAAGCATGAGAAGCACCATTTTCGGTGGAAGACCAATAAAATCCATAATTTCCTTTATAAGAAAAATTCCCATTGTACAATCGATAACCACTTGGTAAAGCAGAAAATAAAGATTCATTGGTAGCAGAAGTATTCGGATTCACCCAATTCAACGAACCAACTTCTTTCATTTTACCGCCTGCTCTTTCAGAGCCTCCTAAGTATTCTTCCAAGATTTTCCAATCATTGTCTGTCGGCACATGCCACCCTTGCGGACATATTTTCAAGTTCCCATTTGATAAAGCATCGATTACATACCAATTATACAAAACTCCATGCGATTGTTTTAGTGTAAGGTCATTGTTATAAACACTTGCCATCGGAGTTGTTGTATTGGTTGAAAAATTTTTAAACCAATTTGTTTGATTCTCAACCATAAGAACAGGGGTACCATCATTGAATTTTGTTGTTCGTAAATTTTCAGCTTGCCACAATTGGTTTCCAATGTAAACAGATTTATACACGGTACCTTCAACGTCTTTAAAATTTGGGCCATACCCCGAAGTTGGTGTTAATCCATCACTTACATTAATTTTTAGTACTCCTGTTTGGCCTCCGATTACAACAGGAAACGTTGCAATACCAACTGAAGTTGCTTTCCCAATAACTTTAAATTTTAAAATACCAGATCGTTGAATTGAAAAATAACCTGAAGGCAAGTGCAATTTTAACCCACTAATAGTAGTTGATGCAATCTCTTGTGACGAATAATCGTATCCATTTCCACCTGAATACTGAACTTGAATCTCGGTATTCACTACCTCTTGATCTACAACTACTTGACCAATAACAATGGCCTCTTCACACAATAAACTAGAAATTTCACCTTTGTTTTTAGTAATACTATCTTTCAGTGGAGTCTTGATTTCAGTAACATTTGTCGCTTTAATTTCTTCTTTTTTACAGCTAAAAAGTAATAGTACAAAACTGATAAATAACAAAGCTCTGTAACTATTTAAAGAAAATTTCATACTGTTTATAGTTGTATAATTCATTGGATAAATGTTCAATAATTAAACCGGTTTCATTGTTATTAGCACATTATATATATAAACTGATTCTATTATCAAAACATTAAATAAATGGGCTTTAATTAAATGTAATGTTAGACATAAATATTAACGTGAACCAAAATTTATAATAAAAAAATAAAAGTTTACTAGATGAAAGTCAAAACAAGAAATATTAACACATCAGTAGATTTCCTACTCATCAACTTGTTTTGAACTAATAATTAAACAATTAGAGTTTCGTCTAAGTGTTGTCAAAAGTATTCTTTCAAAGTTTACTACTTAGTAACATTTGTTACATTGCATCAAAAATTAATTAAAAGTTAATTTTTTAAACAACGTATAGATAAACCACTTGCTTTGTAAATAGAATTTTTAATTATTCGTGCACTTTCGTTTTGAAGAAACCTAAAATAAGCGTTGGATGTACTGTGTTCAGAAGACGACCAATAAAACCCATTATTCCCTTTGTTAACAAAACTACCACTGTACAAACGATAACCACTTGGTAATGCAGAAAACAATGATTCATTCGTTGCAGCTGTGTTTGGATTCACCCAATTCAAAGAACCAGTCTCTTTCATTTTACCACCTGCTCTTTCAGGACCACCTAAATATTCTTCCAATATTTTCCAATCATTATCTGTTGGCACATGCCATCCTTGAGGACAGATATTCTTATTCCCATTGGATAAGGAATCTAATACATACCAATTATACAAAACTCCTTGCTGTTGCTTCAATGTAAGATCATTGTTATACACACTAACCATGGGAACAGCTGTAGTAGATGAAAAATTCTTAAACCAAGTTGACTGATGCTCAACAACAGGAATTGGAGTACCGTCATTGAATTTTGTTGTTCTCAAATTTTCAGCTTGCCACAATTGGTTTCCAATGTAAACAGATTTATAAACGGTACCTTCCACGTCTTTAAAATTGGGGCCGTAACCCGATGAAGGTTTAGAATCACCATTCACAATAATTTTTATTTCACCTTCCTGACCTCCTATGATTACTGGAAAAATAGCAATACCTGAAGTAGTCGCTTTTCCAATAACTTTAAGCTTTAAAACAGCAGAACGTTGCAAAGAAAAATAACCAGACGACAAAATCAACTTCAATCCATGAACGGAATTAGATTTAATTTCTTGAGAAGAATAATCGTACCCATTACCACCAGAATAATGTACTTGAACTTCAGTATTTACGACATCTTGGTTAACAACAACTTCACCAATTAAAACTGCCTGTTCAAAGTTTAAACTCGTGATGCTACCTGTATTTCTAACCATACTATCTTGCAGCATAACCTCTGTAGGTACCACTGAATTTATTTTTATTTCTTCTTTTTTACAACTCCCCAATAAAATGAATAAGGATGAAAATAATAAAAAACTAAAAGTAGATTTCATATAACTTAAACTTTAAAATGCTATTGTACAACACTATAATTAAATAAATTGTATCTAAAAATCTTAACTGTAGTATTTATAAATCAACAATTAAACTTCAAAAACAATCACAGACCAAAAGTACTTTTGAATAATTAAACTGAATGTGACCTATGTTACAAAGAATTATGATTTTTATTAGGTTTTAAAAAAAATGTGTATTTTAAGGTTTAATTTCAAATCCATAAATGATTGATATCTAAACAAGTCAAACTACATAAAAATCATTACAATGAAACGCTACGCAAAAACAAAAACTTTTTTTACCAAAATTTTATTGGTAATATCTTCGTTACTATCCTTTGTAAATAGTGCTAATTCACAAGAAAGGGGAAATTATTTTATAAAGAATTTTGATCCAAAAGAAACAGGTATTGTCGCTCAAACCTGGACGGGAGTTGAAGACAATAATGGCGTAATGTATTTTGCTACTGGAACAAGAATTTCCACCTATGATGGAAAAAACTGGTCCTCCATTAAATTAAACAATGATGCTCCTCCACTTTCATTCTGTAAAAATGAAGACGGTGTAATCTATGTCGGTGCTGTTGGCGAAATTGGATACTTAGAACCTGCACAGGACGGTAGAATGATTTATAAGTCGCTCAAGAAACTCATTCCTAAAAAACACAATGATTTTCAAAATGTATGGACATGCGTAAGTCACAATGGTTATGTCTATTTTTCAACCGACCAAGGAATATTTAGCTGGAATGGGAAAGAAATTTCATTCATCAACCTACCTGTATTTTTTACACTAAATAAAATAGGAGATCAAGTATATTTTTCTACAAAAAATGAAGGCTTATATGAACTAAATAAAGGTATTGCAAAGCCAGCTAAAAATGGAGGTCACTTTAAAAATACAGCTATTGTGGGTGGCGTGTCATTAAACAAAGAGGATGCCATTTTTTTATCTGGAAAAGATGCAGTAATCGTTTACAACAAAAAAACCGGAGAAATTAACAGTAACAAATATGGATTTGGAGCCTTTAATGAAGAGTTGATTAATGGGATGATTTACACCATTGAAAAAAGTGTAAACAATAAAATTCTTATAGGTACTATAAATAAAGGATTATACATTTTTGATTCCAAAGGGAACTTGTTAAATCAACTAACTGTCGAACAAGGACTTCTAAATAATGCAATTAATAAAGTGTTTAACGACCGTATGGGGAACGCGTGGTTATGTACTGATAAAGGAGTTGCAAGAATTGAAATCAACGTCGGAATAAAAAATTGGTCACTAAATGAGGGAGTGGAAGGTGCTGTAGAAGATATTATCGTCGTAAACAATACAACATATATCGGATCTAGTACAGCAGTAAAATACTTAAATAATGGAAAATTTGTACCAGTAGAGGGGATCCAAACAGAAACATGGAAATTACACCTTCACAATAACCAACTCTATGTTGGTAATACGCAAGGTTTATTTGAAATTAATACAACTACCAATAAAGCAAGTCTGATTGCAAAATTTAGTACCGTTTGGTCGATTGAAACAGATGGTTCAAAACTTATACTTGGAACCTCCGAGGGACTTTTCGAATTTGATCCAAAAACAAAACAGACTAAAAAAATACATACCACTACTAGCCCAGTTAGAAGTATTGGTATAGATCACCGAAAAAATATTTGGTATGCTACTGATAATAAAGGAGTTGGCTACGTTTCAAAAGAAGGAAAACATGTACAATTTGATAAGTCAAATGGATTATTAAATACAACAAATAATCAAATTTTTAAAGTTAAAAATCAACTTTACGTGGCTACCAAAGATGGATTATTAAAACCAAATGATAACTGCAAAAAATTAATTCGAGCTTGTGATTTAGGAGATTTTATGTGTAAAGCAAAAACAGGTATTTGGAGACTAAAAGACAATGGGAAAAATTTACTTTTCTCATCAACTTATGGAGAAGCTTCGGCACGATTTTCAATCATCAACCTAAAAAATAAGCAACGTGATACATTGAACTTGAAAAGATTACCAAAAATGCACATCTATTCGTTCTATGATAACAATAATGTGCTTTGGATGGCAACTCCTTACGGTGTTTTTCAATACAATAAATCTGAAGTAAAAAACTTAAAGTATAACAATAAAACACTGGTTAGAAGAATCATTATTGGAAAAGACTCTATTCTATTTGACGGGAATTATAGTGGTAAAAAAATAAATTCAATAACTTCACTTGCTAACGCTCAATCTGCGGACTTAATACCTAAAATTGATTACGCATTCAATGAAATGAACTTTATCTTCAGTAGTCCATTCTACTGTGAAGAAGGAAACACAATGTACCAATACAAATTAGAAGGATTTGACGATGAATGGTCGGAATGGTCGATTGATAATTTTAAAAACTATACCAACCTGTTTGAAGGTAAATATATATTCCAAGTAAGAGCAAAAAATATTTATGGACAAATTTCTGAAATTGGTTCGTACAAATTCACAATACGACCACCTTGGTTTAGAACCTATATCGCCTACTTTATTTACGTATTAATTCTTGTTGGATTTGTTTATTTAATCATACGTATGTACACCAAAAAATTACGCGAAGACAACATTAAACTGGAAAAAATTGTCGATGAACGTACTGCAGAGGTTGTTAAACAAAGAGATGAAATCCAAGAAAAAAATGAAATGATTACTGAAAGTATTGAATACGCGAAAACAATTCAAGAAGCAATCATTACTTCCGACGATTATTTTAGAGCTATTTTTTCAGATTTATTCATTTTATTCAAACCTAAAGACATCGTTAGTGGTGATTTCTATTGGGGTTATAAAACAAAATCAAACAAATTGTTTTGGGCAGCGGCTGACTGTACAGGTCACGGAGTTCCTGGTGCATTCATGACCATGATTGGTATGTCCTTACTGAATGAAATCGTTATCGAAAAAGAAATTGAGGATACAAACTTAATCTTAGATCTATTACGAGACTCTATCATAAAAACATTGAATAAAAACATCGATTTAGATTCAGATGAAAAAATGAGAAATGGAATGGATATCGCATTGTGTTGTTGGGACTTAAATACAAATGAAGTTTCATTCTCTGGTGCAAATAATCCAATGTATGTGCTTAGAAATGGCGAGTTGATCGAATTCAAAGCAGACAAACAACCAATTGGTATCTATAAAAAGATGACCCCTTATACAAAAAACACTATTCAGGTTCAAAAAGGCGACAAAATCTATACCTTCAGTGATGGATATGCTGATCAGATGAATGAGGAAGAATCACGTTTTAAAATTGTGAACTTGAAAAAAGCTATCCTTGAAATTGGAGACAAACCTACTTCTTCACAACGTGAATTCTTTGATACAACTTACGAAAACTGGAGAGGAAACTATGAACAAATGGATGATGTTGTATTAATAGGTGTTGAAATATAGTGGTTTAACTTCTACTAAATAACCTAATATATAACAGATTCTTCATATTTAAAATTTACTGAAAACGTTCAAAAAATGAAAAAAAGGGTATCTTGTCAGATACCCTTATAAATCAATTAAACGATGATAAAGTCTTTATATTTCCTTTACCTCGTATGAAATCTCAACTAAATCCAACAATTCTTCACCTGCTTCTTGCATCTCTTCATCATCAGACTGATAATACCAAACAACATGAATGTCCTTATTTGGAGCGAATTTTTCAAACAATTCAAATAAATCTAACAATACTTTACTAGTAGACGTATTGAAATAGTCCATTTTAACTTTAAATACCATTTTATCATCTGAACTTTCGATATAAGCAGTTAACCATTCAAAAATAGGTTTATAAAACTGCATAGGATTCTCAGGGCGAGAATTACCAGACATTGAAAAAACTTTATTGATAGGGTCTAACTCAATCTGAGGAGTCATTTTTGTAGCCTCTACGAAATATCTATCCATGATTAATAATTTTTTAGATCAACAGTAATTAAAAAAGTAAAATTCGAAGTTTCTATGTCGTGAAACTCAACTGTGAACTTAATATGTTCTGTAGATTTTCTTGCAATTTCTATTAAGCCTAATCCAGCATCACCTTCTGCAGAAAGTTTTCCATTTTTTAATTGTTCCTTGTATAATTTATTCAACTCTTCTTGATTTGAATAATTCAATTCTTGAATGGTTTTTATCAAATTTCCTACTTCTAGATTTGGAACTAAATTTCGTGTTGAAATATATAAACGATCCGCCATATCTAAATGACAAATGAAACTAGAAACATGTTGAGAAGGGTATTTAAACGCGTGTTTACACACATTATCCAATGCTTCAGTTACAATTTTTAAAATCTTACGTTTTGCAGGTAATTCAATTGCCCTTAAAGTTAAACGCTCATCTATTTGACCGATAATCGCATTTGTATTTGACCAATCGAAAGGTTCGTTCAATATTAAAACCTCTGAAGCAACACTTGGAACACCCAAATTTTCAAGTACATTTAATATAGGTAAAGACATAGTTTTTAATTTTTTAACTAAAATAATTAACTTAAAATAAAAAAACAAACATCTTTATAAATTTCTACCGATCACCAAATTTGTATTGAAGTGTAACGTAAAAATTACGACCATCAGAAGGAAGTATCCCAGGACCAGGGTATGCAGTTGCCCTTCGTGTAAAATAAGAAGCATCTAATAAATTATTAATTCCACCTTCAATTGTAAACCATTTTTTGAATGCATACTTCACCGACATATCCATTACAAAATAGGCTGGCACAATTCCTATTACTGCATCTCCGCTTGGCTCTTCTGAATTAGAAGCGTCAGAATATTGTGCTGCATTGTAGGATCCTTGTAACGTAATACTCCATTGGTTATTTCGTAATTTAAATCCTGTCTTCCAAAGGATTGTACTTACGTATTCTAATTGTTTACCTATAAAATTAGTTTCACTGGAAGAAATATAATTCGCATCTATGTAAGAAAAGTTAAGAAAAAGTGCCGCACTGTATTCTGAGCTATCTCTCAATGCTTTGATGAAATCGTATTCAAGTAAGAATTCTAACCCAAGATTACGAGCATTTCCAATGTTCGTTCGAATCTTTTTTAAAGTATTGGCAACTGGTGTAATACCAATTTTGTCTCCATAAAATAAATGAAATGCAGCCGCATCGATGTACAAATAAGGAAGTATAAACCCACGAAACCCTATTTCCGTAGTCGCACCAAACTCATCTCGCATAGTACTATCAACCAATAAATTAGGATTTGTTACTCGAATATCACTAAAGTTAACAGCTCTGTAATTCATGCAAAAATTTCCATACAATGATGTTTGTTTCGTGGTTTTGATGGTCGCACCAAACCCAGCCAATGGAACAGAACGTGTCAATTCATTACTCGATTGAAATTTCTGAATTGATAATGTATCTTGCGTTAAATTATGAATCGAATAAACTTTATAATACCCTTTTGATGCACTGGTTATATGTTCGTAACGAACACCAAAATTCACGCTCATTCGATTGCCAATGAACCAAATATGTTCTGTAAATAAAGATAGATTTTTGGAAGGAAATAAATAAGAAGAATTCTCTAATTCATTAGATGTAGTAAAGCGAAAATCTGCTGTGGAACCATCTGGAGCATTTCCTTGCAATGCAGAAGTTTCTCCCATGTACCACCTTACTCCAACTAATGATGCACCTTTTGTTTTATAAGTTCCTAAATCAAAATCATATTTCTTCAATAACCTTGCTTCTGTACCCGTATTTTTAAAATCACCATAAATAAGTTGTCGTTCTTTTCCTGGATCCTGTTGATTGATTTTACCTAAAAATCCCAAAGATTCACGTGATGATAAAATTCCAAATGCGCGAACATTGAATAACAACGAAGGACGAATATTCGCTGTATAATGCAATGCCAATAAATTCCAGTTTACTTTGAACCAATTACGTGAACGCACACTTTGAATCGGATCTACATCGAATTGTTTGTCCGTCAAACCACCAGGTTGTTGGGCATTGTAAGTCATCGATGTATACTCTAAACGAACAGATTGATTGTCATTAATATGGTAACCCAATTGGGCAAAATATTGGTGTTGATCAAAAGCACTGTTCAACCGATAACCAGTTCCAGTTTTGTATTGGTAATAGGATTGGTATTCGAACTTATTTTGAGTCCCACTAATACGCAAAAATCCTGCTTTGTACCCAAAATTTCCAATAGTAGCGCGAGATGTAAATTCAAAAGGGGTGTTTTTTGCTGGATCTTTAATAATGAAATTCATTAATCCTCCAAATTGTGTTCCATACTGTAAGGATGCAGAACCACGAATAATTTCAATCGATGAAAGCGCCTCTAATGGTGGTGTGTAATACGACTCTGGATAACCCAATGCGTCCGCACTAATATCATATCCATTTTGACGTGTATTAAAATTTGCTGTTCTATTCGGACTCAACCCTCTACCTCCTACCCCCATTTGTATTCCTGCTCCATCACTTTCCCAAATATTCAAACCAGGAACTTTTGCAAACAATTCTCTTGGATTCGCACTTGATTTCGCTCCTCCTTGATTTTCTGTCTGTATAATAGTATTGGTACCTGTAGCAATTTGAACACCTTTCACAGGAGGTAAATATCCGATGTCAAAATTTTCAAATCTATTTTTAGTTACAACTACTTCTTTAATTTCTAAGGCTGTTGCTATTAATGTAACATGAATAATTTTATTAGTAATTGAAGATAAGAGAATTAAACTGTTTTCATACCCTTCCATTTGTACGAGTACGGAATCATTAGTAGGATTTACAAGTTCAAATCTTCCATTCCAATCCGACTTTAATTGCAACGACCCATTCGTTATTTTCACACCATAAAGCGCCTCTTTGTTTTCATTCTCAACATACCCATGGTAATGTTGCGCATGAACTGAAACAGCACACCAAACAAACAATATATAAATAAAATACCTCACCATGCGGGGTTAAAAGGAGCCAACCATTTGTGGGGGGCAAAAGTATATTTTTTTTCTTGCAACGCGTGAGTTTTAGAGATAAATAATTGGGAAGGTCTTCCATTCAAACTTACATAAACTTGCGCATGTATACTTGGAGAAGTAATTCTAAAGTCTTCTTGGTTTGTATGAATAACTGAATCATTGTAAACTCGATACAGATAATCTGCAAATTGTTTAATCATATCAGGTTGTGTACTCATTTGATCAACTTGATTTTCAGTTAAAAAATCTTCATTTCGAACTTGGATTTCTCTATTTGTGCGTGCATCTTTCACATAGAATGTCGCATACCCTTCTTTATGCAGCAACATCACTCTCCAAGAAAAGCGCATTCCTTCTTCGTGCCAAAAAAGTTTGGATGAATTGCCAAAAAAACAACGCAAAGGGAGAGCTAATTGGATTGTCACATAAAAAATAAGGCATAAAAAGACTACTTTTTTACTGAACCATTTTATCGTTTTTGTTTCGGTACAAATATTTAATGGTCGAAATAGCGTTTGAATTTGATTCAACCATCGACGATGAAAACTATCCGGAAAGAAAATAAGTGTAGAAAATATCATCACCCATGGAAAAACACCTATTGGAAACAACAACCAAGTGACTATATGAAAGACTATTACAAAAAGATAGGCATAAGAACGTGTCTTTTTTGAAAGTAAAAAAAAGGGAATTGTAAGATCGTACACACATCCAAACCAACTAAACGCAAAAGCCAACCAGTTCGTTGCAAAATAATCACCAATAAAAGGTAAATCACGGTAAGCTTGCAACCAAATCTTTAATGGTTGCGCATGCAACAACCAATCTGAATTAATTTTAGCAATCCCCGCGAAAAAATACACCACTGCCAATTGAAACTTCAAAACACCAATCGTATACACAGGAACTGTAGTTAAAGATTGCAACCGATTTCGATAATTATCAACTGAAAAATAAGCATTTGCAGGAAGGAAAATGAGTAAAAACAAAACCAAACTCACAAAATAATAGTGGTTCAGATAATTTGTCTTATCTAATAACTCAATGTAGGTAAAACTTATGAAAGAAAGAATGGCACTCGCACGGTACCAAGCGCCGAATAAAATACCTAACGAACCGAGTAGTAATAGTAGAAATGGAACATACATCCAATTCCCAGATAAAGGAACTATACCCTTTATAAATCCAAAATAAAATTTTGGTTGAATATACAACTGTTCCACCCATCCGTAACTCAAAAAACGAATGGAACCAATCAACATCAAACTTCCAAAGATAATTCTAAAAGCAACTAAAGGCAAAATAGAAGTCTCTTTGAAAAGTAAGCGGTTGATTGTAATCATACTAATCGCCGTCGTTATCTGAATATGTAATTAATACTCCAAAAGCACCCACCATATCCGTTTTCAATGCAATTGTATTGTTATGTATAGCATTGTAAAGATCAATCATCTGTTGTGTTTCATTTGTAAGAGCTTCTTCTAAATTAGAATTTAAAGCTTTGCACTGTTGATTAAACAAGTTCCAATTTGAAGTAAGTGTAGAAGCAGTCGTATTTTTTCCTAATGCAATTAAATAATCGTTAAAACCCTTTCCATTTGTTCCATTACTCCCTTTACCTAGGTACACGTTTTGCAATGCAAGTAAATTAGCACTTAACAAGTCTTTTCCTATCCCTGAATATCTAGCTTCTAAATAATTAGGGTTTTTTGTACTTCCTGTATTTGCTCCAAGTGGATAACCCAATTTTGTCCATTTTAGAACTTCGTAATCACGTATGTAGTTGTTAACAAGTAATGAAAAAGGACTTGTAGATGAATTACTTGACCCATCAACAAACGAATTTCGATAAGTAGTCCATTCAGAAACCGTTTGATCTATTTCATTTTTCATTTTAAGCACTACTTCACGAATGTATTTTTTTCGCGCTAGACTCGTTGTAATTTCCTGGTAAGCATTTGACTTAAACAAAAGGTAATCCAATGCTGGAAAACCAATTGCATCGTAGTTTGAAATACTAGATAAATTATAGCTGCCAGATTGAATGTTAGCTTCAATCGTCACAGAATCAGTTGGAAAAGTACCTAGTGTCATCGTTAAATTTTGATTCATTCCAGGACCAAAATCAAACATTTTCACGAACTGAAAACGAATGTACGCTGATTTCCATTGATTTTTTAAAGTATCAAATTGAACTTCAGTTGGCTGATTTTCAAATGAACTCCAAGAAGCAATTAATGCGTTTACCTTAGATTGTAAATTAGAATACTCTGGTAAAATATAATTATCAGCAAGATGGGTCAAAAGCTCTGTTTTCTTAAAAGTATCTTCTTGATTATTAGTTTTTTTGTCTTTACAACTCACCAATAATAACAGCATTCCAAAAATCCAACTATAACTTCTCATACACCTTAAAACATGTTACTTCAACACTGATTAAAACTATTTAGTTGCGTCAATGGCTTGTTCAACATTAAAACCAAATCGCGTGGCAATTTTTTTAGCAAGTTCATCGAGTATAGGTGACAAGTAATCAACCGCATACAAACCATTTTGATCTTTTATCATATCATTCATCATTGCGTCTACTTCTTCTTTCGAGAAATAAGGAGCTTTAGTCAATGGATTTTGCGTAAATCGTAAACTCCAAATAAATCCGTATCCCTCTGAAAGCGCATGAAAAGCAGCTTTTCCTTCATGAGTTCCTAACTTTGTTTTACCTTCATTCAAATAATAAACAGCTCGAATAGCTGGCACTTTGGCAAGTTCTTTTTTAATAATTGTAATTTGAGCATCACGAGTTGCGTAATCTGAATTAGATATAGCTGCTCTTCCTTTTATAAATGCTTTCAATATAACATCTTTAATACCAGAAAAGTTCGGATCTGCATCTACCTGATTAATATAACTTGACCAATACTTATAAACAGCAGGATTAGTAGAAAGATTATCATTTCCATAAATGTATCCATAGGCTTCGTCCCAAAAATGCTCCATTGAAGTGTATGTTTTGCCATCTTCTAACACTTTATTGGTATTGTTAACTTTATTTGAACCAGCATCTAATTTATTAGTACTTAAATAGGTATTCAATACTTGATCTAATAAACACGCCCCCATCATTCCTTTTGCAAATATTTGTTGGGGTTCTAAACCATTTGCATTGAAATAACGTTTTTTCGTTCCATACATGTAATATCCTGAAACACCTTTACTTGCTTCAGCTGTTCCATTTGTAAGTAATTCAGCATCTTTGAATAAGGATTTGAATTTATTTCTGATAGTAAGTTGTTCTGCATTGATTCCTCCGAAATAATCTACAGAAGCAGCTGTTTTATCACTCAATTTTTTTCCAGAAGTATTTAATGAATCAACTGGAAACCCAGTTCCATCATACATGCTCAATAAGGTTGCTTCACTCACTGGTTCAGTACCCCCCATCAACGCGCTGATTTGATCTAACATCACCAGACGTGTTTTCTGACCACTAAAATCAACAGTTGAAATACCATTGGAATTTTTGAATTCGTAGCTATTTGGTACGGAATAACTTGGAGATATTATTGGAGAAGTCACCTCATCTTTTTTACAACTAACTAACGATGAAATAGCTATAAGTGCTACACATACTAATTTAGAAGATCTTCTCATTGTTATTTAGATTAATTTTAAACAAAGCAAAAGTATACCCTTAACTTGTTTAAGACAATACCATAAAAAAGGTATTTTATCTAAAATAACCCATGTTCAAAAGCAAAAAAATTAGTTAACGAAATACTTTTTCCGAAACCAAAAAGCCAATCTTACCAGTGCAATTAATGCTGGAACTTCAACTAGTGGACCAATAACGCCCGCAAAAGCCTCACCACTATTTATTCCAAATACACCAATCGCAACAGCAATAGCGAGCTCAAAATTATTTCCTGTTGCAGTAAAAGCCAAAGCAGTTGTAGTCGAATAATCTGCACCTAAACGTTTTGCAAAAAGGAAGGTAACCACAAACATTACTGCAAAATAAATCACTAATGGAATTGCTATTTTCACTACATCTAAAGGGATTTTTACAATCATTTCACCTTTTAAACTAAACATGATAATTATGGTAAACAATAACGCAACCAATGTAACCGGTGAGATAGAAGGCAAGTATTTTGTAGTAAACCATTCTTCTCCTTTCAATTTAATCAATACATAACGACTAATGATCCCCAATAAAAATGGAATCCCCAAATAAAAAAATACACTTTCAGCGATTTGTCCGATGGTAATTGAAATTCCCAAACTTTTCATACCAAAAAAC
>CALPOI020000017.1 GCA_943325145.2 Candidatus Planktophila lacus
AGGGGGAATTCATATGCATCTCCAATTTTAGGTTGTTTTACACCTCCTCCAATAAATAAATAGGCTCGATTTAATTTTTACTCCAATAGGAGTGTAATAATTTTTCACTATTTCATTTATTTATGTTTTCTATATTTAAGAATTGGAAGGAAGATCTTCCTGCAAGTTTTGTCGTTTTTTTTGTTGCATTACCTTTATGCTTAGGTGTTGCTTATGCTTCTACTGGTGACGAAACCAAATTATTTACTGGAATTATTGCGGGTGCAATAGGTGGTATTGTTGTTGGTGCTATTAGTAATTCAAGGTTAGGTGTATCAGGTCCTGCAGCAGGTTTAATAACGATTGTATTAAGCGCAATTTCAACATTAGGGAGCTATGAAGCTTTTTTAACTGCAGTAGTAATCGCTGGTATTTTACAAGTGATCGCTGGTAGTTTAGGGTTTGGAATATTAAGTAACTTCTTTGCATCCTCTGTGATTAAAGGGATGTTAGCAGCTATTGGTATCACATTAATATTGAAAGAAGTGCCTCATGCAGTGGGGTATGACGCTGATTTTATGGGGGATGAATCCTTTTTACAAAGTGATGGCCACAATACGTTTTCTGAAATTCTGTTTGCAATTTCTAAATTTAGTCCTGGAGCAATTATTATTAGTTTATTATCACTTGTAATTTTACTTTTATTTGAACTAGATAAATTTAAAAATTTAAAATTCACGAAGATTATCCCTAGTGCGTTGATTGTAGTTGTTGTAGGTATTTTATCCAATCAACTTTTTTATGTTTTAGATTCACCATTTTATTTAAAGTCACAACATCTAGTTCAGTTACCTTCTATTTCTTCCTTGGGTGCTATTTCCACTCTTTTTTACTTCCCTGATTTTTCTATGTTGTTGTCACTGGATGTTTATAAAGTTGCTGTAGTGATTTTTATTGTTGCAAGTTTAGAATCATTATTAAGTGTGGAAGCGACAGATAAAATGGATACGAAGAAAAAACGTACAAATGGGAGTCGTGAGTTGATTGCACAAGGTGTTGGTAACACACTTTCAGGTTTAATTGGAGGACTACCTGTTACCCAAGTAATTGTTCGTAGTTCCGCTAATATTTCTGCTGGAGCTGAATCTAAGTTATCAGCTATATTACACGGTGTCATTTTAATTGTTTGTGCAGTTTTAATTCCATCCATCTTGAATTTAATACCCCTGGCATCTTTAGCGACTATTTTGATTCTAGTGGGATATAAATTATCAAAATTAGGATTGTATAAACGGATGTTTTTATTAGGAATGGAACAATTCCTTCCTTTTGTTGTCACAATTATAAGTGTATTGCTCACAGATTTGTTAAAAGGAATTGCAATAGGCATGGCAGTGGCGATTTTCTTTATTCTTAGAAAGAAATTTAGAAATAAATGCCGTGTAGAGAAAACGTTTGATATTTCAGAAAACAAAGACAAATACATTATTCGCTTATCGGAAGAAGTGTCTTTTTTAAATAAAGCGAACATTGCTAAAACTTTAAAGAAAATACCAGATGATTCATTACTTGTGATTGATGGATCAAATACACAGGAATTAGATTACGATATTCTAGAGTTGATTAATGAGTACATTTTCTTTACAGCTCCAAATAAAAACATTGAAGTAAAAAGAATTAGAATTAAGAAAATTATACCATCAAATTCACATTAAATCATGGATAAATTATATACAAATTTATTAGAAAACAATAAAAGATGGGTTGCAAAACAATTGGAAATTGACCCTGAATTTTTTGAAAATTTAGCTAAAGGTCAAAAACCACCTTTACTATGGATTGGGTGTGCTGATTCAAGAGTTCCTGCAAATGAGATCATCGGCGCACAGCCAGGAGAGGTTTTTGTACATAGAAACATAGCTAACATGGTAATTCACTCTGATATGAACATGTTAAGCGTTTTAGATTATGCGATTAATGTTCTTGAAGTAAAACACGTGATTGTATGTGGTCATTATGGTTGTGGGGGAGTACAAACAGCCATGAAAAATGTCCACATTGGAATTATCGATAATTGGATCCGTCACATTAAAGATGTTTATCGATTGAATCAAGAAGAATTAAATGCGATTGAAAATGAAAAAGAACGTTTTGATCGTTTTGTAGAGATTAATGTGATTGAGCAAGTGAAGGATTTAGCAAAAACCTCTATTGTTCAGGGTGCTTGGAAGAACGGTAAAAAGTTTGGTATTCACGGTTGGGTTTACGGAATTGAAAATGGATACATCAAAGATTTAAATATATCCATGTTTGATGATTCTGAATTACCAGATGTGTATAAGTTAGAATTTACGAATCGTTATTAAATTATTACTGCTGCGATACATTCAATTTCTACTGAACACCCATAATGTAAGGTAGCACAAGGTACAACCACTCGAGCGGGTTTATGGTCGTCTAAACATTGAGCATAGATTGCATTGATTCTATCCCATAGATCAATGTTACTTGTGTAAACTGTGAATTTAAGTGAGTGGGATAAAGAACTACCTGCTGATTCAAGAATAAGTTGTATGTTTTTCATACATAATTCAGTTTGTGCTTCTATATTTCCCAATTCTATACTACCATCTTGTTTGATAGGAAGTTGGCCTGATACGTATACAATTTGATTATGAACGATTGCAGGAGTGTAATGTCCTTTTGGAGTTGGTAATTGGGTTGGTTGTATATATTTCATTTTTTTGTCATTGGTTGTTTGTAAAAATAGAAACTCTTTTATTTCTTTTTCGTATAAAAGGTTACAATTGGTTTAAATTAATAGGAATATTCATGTTATTTGTTGAAGATGAGGTGAATAATTGATTTTCGATTTGTAGTAATATAACAAAGATAAATCCATGAAGAGTACATCTTATTCTAATACGATCTTACTGCTTATTGGAGTTGGTTTTATCTTATTTATCGGTAAATCTATCTTTATTCCCATCATTTTTTCTCTTTTATTGTATTTTTTAATTGGTGCAATCAGAAGATTTTTAGACAAAAACACACTTATTAAATCTAAAATACCATCTTGGTTTAAGAACCTTTTTTCTGCATTTATCATATTTTCTTTACTCGGATTTTTAATCAATGCTATCTATTCAAACGGTTACGATTTTATTCATTCATTAGAGAAATACCAAGGTAATTTGGAACGGATGTTGCTTAAAATTGAGCATCAATTTAATCTAAATATTTCTTCTCAAGTAGAAGAAAGTATCAATAAGTTCAATATTTCAAATCACATAAACACCATAATTGATTCCGTTACAAGTACGTTTGGTAGTTTAATTATAGTGTTGTTTTATGTGCTTTTTTTCTTCTTAGAAGAGTCTAATTTTAAGAAAAAAATGCGCTTAGTTTTCTCGGATGAACAGAAAAGAATCGAGACAGAATTGTTATTTAAAAACATTCAAAAATCTATTACAAATTACATAGGGCTAAAGTCTTTTATAAGTTTTTTGTCATCTATTATTTGTTTCATTTTACTTTATTTTTATCAAATTGATTCTCCTTTTTTATGGGCAATTTGTATTTTTATTTTCAATTTTATTCCTGTTGTTGGCCCTTTTTTAGCGGTTGTATTACCTTCTTTTTTTGCATTGATTCAGTTTGAAAATTTTCAAATTTCGATTTATTTATTACTTTTTTTGAGTGCTATTCAATTAGTAATTGGGAATTTTTTAGAACCTAAATTACTAGGAAATTCTTTAAATATTAGTCCACTTGTAGCTTTAGTTTCGCTCTCAATTTGGGGTGCTTTTTGGGGTGTAGTTGGGATGGTATTAAGTGTTCCATTTACCGTTATTATTATTATTTTATTAGCCCATTTTAGTTCTACTAAATCAGTAGCAATTATGCTATCAAATAAGGGAGATGTTTAATACTATGTGCTCGTTTAATTTAATTTTTTCACACTGTAATAAATCGAGTTTTTATTTTCGAGTTGCTTTTTTTTGTCTTCTATTTTTGCCGTTTTTTTCCCTCAGCACTTCTTTAGATTCTCTACCAAATTATTTAACTTTTAAAAAAAGAACGACAATTCAATGTTTAGTTTTACCATCCATCGACAATCAAATCGAAGTTCAAAAAAGTGTCGATTTTGAATCGAAATCAAGAGAAAAAATTTATAAATACGGTACTCCGATTGAAATCAATCGTTCGATTTTTGATGAGGTTATTCCCTATCAAAACAACAAAAATGAATGGGTATATCAGGTGGGTATCGAAAGTAAAAATGCATTATCTTTAAATTTAATTTTCTCTACTATTCATCTTGAAAAGGACTCTTATTTTTATATTATTTGTAAAAATTCTACTAATTTTATAGGACCTATTAACACATCTTTTTTTACTTTTTTATCTTCTTATTCTACTGATTTATTATTAGACGATAATGTAGTAATTGAGTTAGTTGAACCAACTAAAAATAAGGGTACTTCTAAGGTGTTTTTAGAGCACGTAATTCATGGTTTTCGTTCATTAAAATCATCTTCATTTTCTTCTTTTTCATCGTGTAATTTTGACGTGAATAGTGATCTTTCAAAAGGGTTTGAATTACAAAAAAAATCTGTAGTCATGATCATGAATGCTTCTGGAGGAATTTGTACTGGAACGATGTTATCAACCACCAATGGACCTGTTAAACCATATCTATTAACTGCCGCTCATTGCGGTGATGATCCTTCTAAATGGGTCTTTCGTTTCAATTGGGAATATCCTTTAAATAGTGTTTCTTCGGTAGAACATATTTCTGATTCTTTAGTGCGATTGAATCAATCAATTTCAGGCTCTATTTTAAAAGCAAGAGATGTTAGTTCTGATTTTATGTTGTGTGAATTATCTCGTTTTCCTAACGATGATTGGGAGGTATTTTACAACGGTTGGGATGCTTCAAATTTAACTCCTAAAATTGGTGTTTCTATTCACCATCCTTTGGGAGATTTTAAGAAAATTTCATTGGATTCAGATTCTTTGGTTGTAGACTATTATGAACATGGTTTACCCTTAAATCATTGGAGAACTTTTTGGGAATACGGTATTACTCAAAAAGCTTCTTCAGGTGCTCCCTTATTTGATGAGTTTCATAGGGTAATTGGACAACTACATGGGGGTGATTCCGATTGTAATTCGCAATTTCAAACTGATTATTACGGTATGTTGTCTTTTTCTTGGAATGATCAAATCGACTCATCCAAGCAATTAATGTATTGGTTAGACCCTATCAAATCCGGTAAAAAATCGTGTAACGGGGTGTTTAAATCTCAAGAATCCGCTAAAAACTTATTCACGGACCCTTTTTTATTTTTCGCAAGTTCTAATTTAAAATCTCGGTTTTGTTCAAGTAAGGTTACACCAAAAATATATCTTTCATCGGCTGGGTTATTACCATTAAAACAGGCAAAAATTTGCTATTATTTAAACGATAAATATGAAGGATGCATTGATTGGAAAGGAAGTATTTCGAACTATCAAATTGACACAATTATTCTTCCAAGTTTAACATTGAATGATGGAACCTATAGGTTTTCGATAAGGTTAATTTTAGACAATGATTTAGTTGGTGATATTGTTCACAACAATGAGTTCCATACGTTCTTTGAAGTTGCACGTTTGAGTCAAAAATATACGGTTGATTTTCTTCCAGATCTTCATGGAAATGATACTCGATGGATGATTCAAGATGCAAATGATTCAATCATTTTTTCAGGTGGACCTTATACCTATTCTTCTTCACAAAAAGCAATTCTTTCATCAGTTTGTTTAACTGAAAATTGCCATCAATTTTCAATGATTGATCGCAGCCAAAATGGGATATATTCTACAACTAATAATGGGCATTTTATCTTGACCGATTCAAGAGGATCAAACGTTCTAAGTGTAGTAGATGAAGCGACAAATTTTGGCTCAAATTTTAGTAAAATTGTATGTGTTACAGAAGACCAGAATTCGCTTCAAATCTACCCTAATCCTACTAATGAAGTAGGTATTAGATTAACACATACTACAAATCAAATAAATGCAATTTTTATTTTTTCACAAGATGGTAAGTCTGTTTTTGAAACGGTATCAGATCAACAATCTGTTTTTATTCCAGTTTCAGATTTATCTCCAGGAATTTATCTTGTAAAAGTTGTGACCGATTTTGGATTTTCAACCTCTAAATTTATTAAATTGTAATCATGGCAGGTATTTATATTCACATACCGTTTTGTAAAAACAAATGCACCTATTGTGATTTCCATTTCAGTACTTCCTATCATTCTTATCAAGATAAAATGATTGATGCAATCGTCGAAGAATTGAAACAGCGGAATGATTATTTAAAGGGTGAAATCGTTGAAACTATTTATTTTGGTGGTGGAACACCAAGTTTGATTAATTTAGTAGGACTTTCTAAAATTATTGAAGCTATTTATTCATTTTTTAATGTTATTGTCACACCTGAAATTACCTTAGAAACTAATCCTGATGATATCACTTTAGAGTTGGTTCGTTCTTGGAAATCTGCAGGCATTAATCGTTTAAGTATCGGTATTCAATCCTTTGATGAGGAAGTATTAAATTGGATGAATCGAGCTCATACTGTCACACAAAGTTTTCAAGCAATTCAATTCGCTAAACAAGGGGGAATTTCCAATATTACCATCGATCTGATGTATGGACTTCCTGGTCTTTCATTAACCGCTTGGGAGGATCAAATTGAAAGAGCGTTGAGCTTGCAGGTTCAACATATTTCTGCGTACTGTTTAACTGTTGAAAAAAACACTGTTTTAGATTCATGGGTGAAGTCTAATAAAGTTCAGATTAGCGAGAACGATGATCAAGCTTTACAGTTCGAATTATTACAGAAGAAATTAAATGAAAATGGCTTTGTTCATTATGAAATTTCAAATTTTGGAAAGCCTAATTTTTATTCTCTTCATAATTCAAATTATTGGAAAGGAAAAAAGTATTTAGGTGTTGGCCCTTCTGCACATTCTTATGATACAATTCATCGTTCTTGGAATGTCTCAAATAATCACCAATACATGAAGGGAATATTTGAGAAAAATCCAAAGTTTGATTTTGAATTATTGTCTAAATCTGATGTTTTTAATGAATTACTTCTTATTGGATTACGTACTATTTGGGGGGTTGATTTAGTATATTTAAATTCTGTTCTTTCTTTTTCAGATTTCTTTAGTAAGAAAATAAAAGATTTAGAAAGTGAAGATTTAGTTTTTGTAGATAACAATCATTTAAGGCTGACTCATAAAGGGAAATTTTTCGCAGATAAAATTGCGCAAGATTTATTTGTTTAGCTCTAAAATTTAAAAACCCTTAAAACAGATGTCTTAAGGGTTTTGAAGATATTAAGATTGAATTAGTGGGTTATTTTTTAGTTTCCCATTCTTTAATGTAGTCGGTTAACATTGCTACATATTGTTTATTTCCTGCTTTTTCAGCGAGTACAATAGTTTTCTTTGCTGTATCAATTGCTCCTTTAATATCTCCTAATTCTTTTTGAATCATTGCTTTAGTTCGCATCATGTAATAAGTATCTGGCTGCAGTTCTAATGCTTTTGATACCCATTCCAATGCTTTTTTTAGATCTACTTTTGATGTAAAGTAATAATTACCAGCTGCGTAATAATCAGAAGCACTAGGTCCATTCATAACTTTCTGTATGTTACTTAGAACTTTTTGGTGTGTTAGAAGTTTGAACGGAATACTTACTTTAGCTTTATCCCAAGTAAAATTCAGTGTTGCGGATTCGTTTTCTAAATCATCTATTGCTATCGTGAAGGTTTCAATAGTCTGCTGTAATGAAGTAACAGGTATTGTTTGTTTCAAACTGATTTTACTTTCAGTCCAGTTGGATGGTACTCCCCAGTTTGTTATTTCTGTATAAAAATATATTTCCCATTGTTTTTCTGTTGGTTTTACGAAAAGAGCGTAAGTACCTGGTTTTAAAGTATCAGCTCCAAAGATAAGTGGGTCTGTCGTTGTTAATTTTGTATTCTCGTTTGCACCAGTTCTCCATATTTCATTGTAGGGTACTACATCACCGAAGACAGTACGTCCATTTTTACTTGGTCTTGAGTATTCGATTTTGATATCGGTTAAACCAACCTTTTGTTCCAGTTTAGCCAAAGGACTTGCTTTTGGAGTTACTAATTGTGCAGTTAGTTTCATTGATCCAACTGAAATTAAAATAATTGATAATACTTTTTTCATAGATATTTTATTGGTTTATTAAATTCAACACTGAACATCAATGTTGCTCGGTAATATTACTATTTTTAGGTTGATCATTCATCAAATCATTATTCAAACTGTTGATTTAATTGCTTGCAACTCTACTCTTAAAACACATTAAATTAATTTTAGTTGAAATCTTTGGTTCACAAATTTTTTGGCACACTCTTTTTCGCTATAAAACAGTATAATTTCTTCTAATTTATAATGTTTAAATAATGTGAATCAGTTATTTAATGTATTTCCTAAAATTTTAAAATTTCAATTCTTTATTCACGTTGAATTATACTGATTGTTAATTTATTTCGATTCTATGTTAAAAAAAATTAAAATTGTATAATTTAGCGGATTGATTATCTCTGTTTTTCCAGGATTTTAAGGAAATCTACCTTATTAATTTTGTGTTAACTAATTGATAATATTTGTTTTAAAGTTAATTGTATAGCGTTATGGAAACACCAGTAAGTTATGTTCCAATATTGATTCAACTAGGCGTTGCCTTAGGTTTTGTTGTTACAACCATTGTTGCTACGCATTTTTTAGGTCCTTCTAGGAAGAGTAAGCGAAAATTAAATTCTTTTGAATGTGGTATTGAGTCTCAAGGTAACGCTCGAGTTCCTTTCTCAATTAAATATTTTTTGGTAGCAATCTTGTTTGTTCTTTTTGATGTGGAGGTGATTTTTATGTACCCATGGGCAGTAAATTTCAAAGAGCTTGGAACAACTGGTTTAGTTGAAATGTTTATTTTTATAGGACTTCTGTTATTGGGCTTCTTTTATGTTGTTAAAAAAGGAGCATTAAAATGGGAAGATAAATAATTCACATTATGAGCACAGAGAAAGATATTATCGAAACAAATGTAAATATTACTAAAGCTCCTGAAGGAATTGAAGGTGCTGGTTTTTTTGCAACATCGTTAGACCAAGTGGTTGGTTTAGCAAGAAAAAATTCTATTTGGCCTTTGCCTTTTGCTACTTCATGTTGTGGTATTGAATTTATGGCAACGATGGCTTCTCATTATGATTTGGCACGATTTGGTTCTGAAAGATTAAGTTTTTCTCCTCGTCAAGCTGATTTATTAATGGTGATGGGGACAATTTCTAAAAAATTGGCTCCAGTTGTAAAACAAGTTTATTTACAAATGGCTGAACCACGTTGGGTGTTAGCTATGGGTGCATGTGCTTCAAGTGGTGGAATTTTCGATACTTACAGTGTGCTGCAAGGGATTGATCGAATTATTCCGGTTGATGTTTATGTTCCTGGATGTCCACCAAGACCAGAACAAGTAATTGATGGAATATTACGTGTACAAGAGTTGGTGGGTAAAGAATCGTTAAGGAGAAGAAATTCACCAGAATATACAGAATTATTAGCATCTTACGGTATCGAATAATATGGAAAACGTAACACAAGAAATAGGGAAAGCATTACAGGATAAATTTGGAGACGCTATTGTTTCACAATCTTTAATTGTTGATTTTCCAACGTTTGTCGTAAAAAAAGAGAAGATTCTTGATATAATGAAATTTTTATTCGATTTTGAGTTATATAAATTTCAATTTTTGACTTCGTTGTGTGGGGTTCATTTTCCTGATAACGTTAAAGAAGAAGAGTACAGCGTGGTTTATCAGTTGCATGATTTAGTGAGAAACCAACGTATCCGTTTAAAAGTTTTTACTTCTGAATCTCATATTCAAGTACCTAGTGTAACTTCTTTGTTTTCTACGGCAAATTGGTTAGAAAGAGAAACTTTCGATTTTTTTGGAATTCAATTTACCGGACATCCAAATTTGGTAAAGATTTTAAATATGGAAGATCAACCATATTTTCCTATGCGTAAACAATATCCATTAGAAGATGGTACGCGTGAAGATAAAGACGATAGTAAGTTTGGTAGATAATAGTGCTAGTAAAGAAAACTATGAACACAACAGATTTAGAAAAAAAGAGAGCAGAAATTGAGAAACAAGGATATTCTATTTTAAACCTTGGTCCTACTCACCCTGCAACTCATGGTATTTTTCAGAATATTCTTACGATGGATGGTGATATCATCATCGACGCTGTTCCTACAGTTGGTTATATCCATAGAGCATTCGAAAAATTAGCAGAAAGAAGGGCTTATTATCAAATCACTACCATTACAGACAGAATGAACTATTGTTCTTCGCCTATCAATAATTTTGGTTGGCACATGACAATGGAAAAGTTACTTGGTATTGAAGTTCCTAAGAGAGCTCAGTACTTACGAGTTATTCTTATGGAACTAGCACGTATTGCGGATCATTTAATTTGCAATAGTGTGATTGGAGTTGATACAGGTGCTTTAAGCGGCTTTTTGTATGTTTTTCAAGAAAGAGAAAAAGTTTACGAAATATACGAAGAGATTTGTGGCGCTAGATTAACGACAAACTTGGGTAGAATAGGTGGATTAGAAAGAGATTTCCCTAAAAAAGCGTGGGATAAAATACATGCGTTTATAGAAAGTTTACCGAAAGCATTGGATGAGTTTGAAACGTTATTGAGTAGAAATAGAATCTTTATGGATAGAACCATAGGTGCTGGTCCAATTTCTGCAGAACGTGCTTTAAATTATGGTTTTACTGGACCTAATTTAAGAGCAGCTGGTGTTGATTACGATGTTCGTGTTGCTACTCCTTATTCTTCTTATGAAGATTTTGATTTTCAAATTCCTGTGGGAGTGAATGGTGATACATACGATCGTTTTATGGTTCGTCAAGAGGAAATGCATCAGTCTCTAAGTATTATTAAACAAGCGATTGCAAAACTTCCAGAAGGACCTATTCATGCCGATGTTCCTGAGATCTATTTACCTCCTAAGGAAGAAGTTTATAATAACATGGAGGCATTGATTTACCAATTTAAAATTGTAATGGGTGAATCCAATGTTCCAGCTGGTGAAGTATATCACAGTGTTGAAGGCGGAAATGGTGAATTAGGATTTTACTTAATCAGTGATGGTGGTAGAACTCCTTTTAGGTTAAGTTTGAGAAGACCATGCTTTATATATTATCAAGCATACACTGAAATGATTAAGGGCGCAATGCTTTCAGACGCAATTTTAACATTGAGTAGTTTGAATGTAATTGCTGGTGAGTTAGATGCGTAATTTGTTGTAAAAGAATCGATATGTCAAAAGAAATTGTTTTTTCATCTGAAACATTAGAGGTAGTAAATAAATTAATACGTCGTTATCCAGAAGGGAGACACAAGTCTGCTCTTTTACCTGTTTTGCATGTTGCACAAGCAGAATTCGATGGCTGGTTAAGTCCTGAAGTTATGGACTATGTTGCCTCTATTTTGAATATTAAGCCAATTGAGGTCTATGAAGTTGCTTCTTTTTATTCAATGTTTAACTTACACCCTGTAGGTAAATGTTTATTGGAGGTGTGTCAAACAGGTCCTTGTATGTTAAACGGGGCGGATGATTTGGTAGCACACTTTGAAAAGAAATTGAACATTAAAGTTGGTGAAACTACTGAAGATGGAATGTTTACTTTAAAAACTGTCGAATGTTTAGGTTCTTGTGGTACTGCTCCAATGCTTCAGTGTGGCGCAGATTATCATGAAAATTTAGATGCTGAAAAAGCAGATGCGTTATTGGAAAAATTACGTACTGAAAACAAACGTTCAAGATATTGTTAACATAGAGATTATTACGTACAATGGGCCGAAAATTATTATTAGAACACGTAAACGTACCAGGAATAGAAACGTTAGAAGTGTACCGAAAAATGGGAGGTTATTCAGCTGCTGAAAAAGCACTGAAAACAATGGCTCCTGACGATATTACGGAAGAGGTTAAAAAGTCTGGATTAAGAGGTCGTGGGGGTGCTGGTTTCCCAGCAGGAATGAAGTGGAGTTTTATTGATAAAAAATCTGAAAAACCTCGTTACCTTGTATGTAATGCGGATGAAAGTGAACCTGGAACTTTCAAAGACCGTTATTTAATGGAAAAAATTCCTCATTCGTTGATTGAAGGGATGATTGTTTCAAGTTTTGCTTTAGGCGCTAAAACTTCCTATATCTATATTCGAGGTGAATATTTTTATGTTTTGCGTATACTTGAAAAAGCAATCGAAGAAGCTTATGCTGCTGGATTGTTAGGAAAAAATATTTTAGGCACAGATTATTCGTTGGATTTATATGTTCAAATTGGTGGTGGTGCTTATATATGTGGAGAAGAAACGGCATTGTTAGAGTCATTGGAAGGAAAACGTGGTAATCCAAGAATGAAACCACCATTCCCAGCTATTTCTGGTTTATATGCATCTCCTACGGTGGTAAATAATGTTGAAACTATTGCCGCTGTTCCTCATATTGTCAATATTACTGGTGACGAATATGCAAAAATCGGTATCGGTAGAAGTACAGGTACGAAGTTAATTTCTGCAAGTGGTCATATAAATAAACCAGGAACATACGAAATTGAATTAGGTCTTTCTGTAGAAGAGTTTATTTATTCTGATGAGTATTGTGGTGGTATTAAAGGTGGTAGAAAATTGAAGGCATTGATTGCTGGTGGTTCTTCTGTTCCAATTTTACCAGCTCATTTAATTACAAAGACTGCTACAGGTGAACCTCGATTGATGACGTATGAATCGTTGTCTGAAGGAGGTTTTGTAAGTGGAACAATGTTGGGTTCAGGTGGATTTATTGTGATGGATGACAGTACTTGTATTGTTCGACACACTTGGACATTGGCTCGTTTTTATCACCATGAATCTTGTGGACAATGTTCGCCGTGTAGAGAAGGTACTGGTTGGATGGAGAAAGTATTGCATCGAATAGAACACGGACACGGAACGATGAAAGACATTGATTTACTAGTTGATATTGCTAAAAAAATTGAAGGAAATACAATCTGTCCGTTAGGTGATGCTGCTGCATGGCCGATTGCAAGTGCAATTCGACACTTTAGAGAAGAGTTTGAATACCACGTGAAAAATCCAGATAAAATCCAGGATCCAAAGCATTTTTACCATCAACCTTTTGTGAGTGAGGTAGTAAATGCTACACCTGAAGTAAATTAAGAATTTTTGCACAACTATAAATAAAAAAACATGGCAAAAGTAACAATCGACGGAGTTGAAATTGAGGTACCAGATGGTACAACAATACTTAATGCTGCTAGATCTGTAGGTGGAGATATCGTACCACCAGCAATGTGCTACTATTCTAAATTAGAAGGAAGTGGCGGTAAGTGTCGTACATGTTTAGTGAAAGTAACACAAGGATCGACAAATGATCCTCGTCCTATGCCAAAATTAGTACCTTCTTGTCGTACAAATGTGATGGATGGTATGGTTGTTGAAAATACAACAAGTCCAGATGTATTGGAGGCAAGAAAAGGTGTTGTTGAATTTTTATTGATCAATCACCCGTTAGATTGCCCAATATGTGACCAAGCAGGGGAGTGTGATTTACAAAATTTAGGATACAAACACGGTAAAGAAGCGACTCGTTACGAGGAAGAAAGAAGAACTTACGAAAAGATCGATATAGGTGACAAGATTAAATTGCACATGGATCGTTGTATTTTGTGTTACCGTTGTACGTTTGTTGGTGAACAATTAACTGATGAGAGAAAACACGGAGTTATCAACCGAGGCGATCACGCTGAAATTTCAACATATATTGAGAAAAACATTGACAATGAATTCTCTGGAAATATGATTGATGTTTGCCCTGTTGGTGCACTAACGGATAAAACAGCCCGTTTTGGAAGTCGTGTTTGGTTTACAAAACCGATGGATGCGCATAGAAATTGTACTTCTTGCTCTGGAAAAGTTGTACTTTGGATGAAGGGTGAAGAAGTATTAAGAGTGACAGGAAGAAAAGATCAATACGGTGAAGTGGATAGTTTTATTTGCAACACGTGTAGATTTGATAAAAAAGATGCCAAAGAATGGACAATTGAAGGTCCAAGACACATCAATAGAAAATCTGTAATTTCTGCAAATCATTATGAGCATTTAAAAGAAATTAAAGAGGATATTGTGAAATACCAAAAGCAAATTGCTGAAAAAATTAATAAAGGTTAGTCATGGAGGATTTTTTATTTAAGGTAATATTGGTCGTTGCATTGTTTGTTGTTTCACTACTTGTGGCAATGTACTCTACCTATGGTGAAAGAAAGATTTCAGCATTTTTACAAGATCGTATTGGACCAAATAGAGCTGGGCCATTTGGATTGCTTCAACCATTAGCAGATGGGGTAAAAATGTTTATGAAAGAAGAAATTATTCCAAATGTATCCAATAAAGCGTTGTTTATTTTAGGTCCTTGTATAGCAATGACTACCGCTTTAATGGCAGGTGTATTAATTCCTTGGGGAGGAAATATTGAACTTTTCGGTAAAACATATTCGCTTCAAGTGGCTGATTTAAATATAGGTGTACTTTACATTTTTGGTGTTACTTCGATGGGTGTATATGGTATTATGATTGGAGGATGGGCATCGAACAATAAGTATTCATTAATGGGTGCTATTAGAGCCTCAGCTCAAATGATTAGTTATGAGATAGCGATGGGACTTGCAATTATTGCATTAATTATGTCTACAGGAACAATGAGTTTGAAAGAGATTGCAGATCAGCAAGATGCTGGTTTGGCTAATTTCGTTTATCAACCTCTAGGTTTTTTAATCTTTTTAATTTGTTCTTTCGCTGAGTTAAACAGAGCACCTTTTGATATGCCTGAAAGTGAGTCTGAACTTATTGGAGGTTACCATACAGAATATTCAAGTATGAAGTTAGGGTTGTATTTATTCGCTGAATACATCAATATGTTTATTTCATCAGCAATCATTGTGACATTCTACTTAGGAGGACATCACTTCCCTTTTCAAAATGAGATTAATGAAGCATTAGGATTATCTACGAATTTAAGCACAGCATTAGGAACAGTTGTTTTCTTTTTGAAGATTTTCTTTTTCATTTTCTTATTTATGTGGGTTCGTTGGACCTTACCTCGTTTTAGATACGATCAATTAATGCGAGTAGGTTGGAAATCATTGATTCCACTTGCAATCTTAAATATCCTAGTCACAGGTATTGTGATGTGGATGAATGGTAAATTAAATTAAAATATTCAAGCCATGCAACCGCTAACAAATAGATCAAAATTAGTTGTTAAAAAGGAAATGACTTTCATTGAGAAGTTATACCTTCCTGCGATTTTTACTGGAATGATTATCACATTCAAGCATTTATTTAAAAAATC
>CALPOI020000018.1 GCA_943325145.2 Candidatus Planktophila lacus
GCCGAGGGAAATGTAAAAATGAAAGAGACATCGAGTCTCTTTCATTTTTGCCCAAGAGAAGAACCTCTGAATCATAATTGTCCGATTTGGGAAAATGAAACTAAAGAAGAATATTAACCAAAACGGTCAACTCTATTTAGGGAAGTACATTACTCATAATCCATCACCTATAAATTATAATTCCTAAACGTTTTTCCCCCAATCTTCTAACTCTTCCGCAGACCATAAATCTGGGAAGAAAATACGGCGTTGGTAACGTGGATGCATGTATTTTCTCCAATCGGAACCTCCAGTAGCCTCCACGGCTTCGCCTTGCGGTTGTAGGTATTTCGCTGCCGCATTGTAATGAGCCATCACCCATGAAACATTCACTGTATAATCGTAATGACGCATCGCTCGTATCAATGCATTGTCAGATTTCACATCGTCGGGTAATGATTTGAATTTTGCATACAAGTTCGTTGTGTTGTACTCTTCCATTTTACGTAAGAACTCCGCTTTGTATTTTTCTTCAAACAAACGAATTAATGTCGACTTTTTACCTGTTGCGTGGTCTTTACCTGCAGCATGCCAATACAAATGTTCGTAAGCGTGTTCGATGGGTGTATTTCGGTCAATGGTAGCGCGGAAACGGTAATCAATCAAATTAATTGTATCTGTTGATGCAAATTCAATCAAACGGTATTGCGCACTTTGGAAACCACTTGCAGGAGTCAAAGTTGTTCTAAATTTCAGGTATTGTTCCACTTCCATACCTTCTTGCATGATCGAAAAAGAAGAAGAAAGCATGTCAAAATAACGACTGATACGATTCAATTTTTCAGCAAAGAAAGGTGCGGTTAGATTGTTATTTGTAGTCACTTGTTCTGCTTCCCACAAAATCATTTTAAATAACAACTCATTGATTTGATGATACATGATAAAGACCATCTCATCGGGCAAAGTTGTACGCTGTACTTGCAGATTCAACAGGGCATCTGGCTGAATATAATCCCAATAGGTTATTGGTTTCGCCCAAACTAATCCTTCTAAATGCGTTTCGTAATTTTGATCAATTGTTGTGAATTTTTCTTCTAAGCGTTCAACTAATTTTTGTGTAGTTTCTTTCATCATGTGTTAGTTTAATTGAAATCACATCATTCATAATTATTAAAGTGTTCCTCTTTTAGCTTGTTCCGCCTCGATAGATTCGAACAATGCTTTGAAATTTCCTTTACCGAAAGAGTTCGCACCTCTGCGTTGTATGATTTCGAAGAATAGTGTTGGTCTGTCTTCTACAGGTTTTGTGAAAATTTGTAACAAATACCCGTCTTCGTCTCGATCTACCATGATTCCTAGATTTTTCAATATTTCAATATTTTCTTGGATGTCACCAACACGTCCGAAGACAGTATCGTAATAATCTCCGGGAACATGTAAGAATTCTACCCCTCGTTTACGCATTTCAGAAATAGTGAAAACAATATCGTCAGTCGCTACAGCAATGTGTTGACAACCAGCACCTCCATAGAATTGAATGTATTCTTCAATTTGTGATTTTTTCTTTCCATGCGCAGGTTCATTGATTGGGAATTTGATACGTCCATTTCCGTTTGTCATTACCTTACTCATCAAGGCGGTGTATTCTGTCGAAATATCTTTGTCGTCAAATGTGATTAAGTTGGCAAACCCCATTACTTCTTCGTAGAATTTTGCCCATTGATTCATTTCTCCTAAGTCAACATTACCCACCATGTGGTCAATGTATTTCAATCCAGTAGGAGTAGGGTTGTACTCAGATTCCCATTTTTCAAATCCTGGTAAAAATACCCCGTGATAGTTTTTTCGTTCTACAAAAACATGAACGGTATCGCCATACGTATGGATACCAGCTCGAATAACTTCGCCGTCCTTGTCTGATTCAACCCGAGGTTCAAAGTAAGATTTAGCCCCTCTTTTGATTGTTTCTTCGTATGATTTTCTTGCATCATCTACCCATAAAGCAATCACTTTAACACCATCACCATGTTGTTTGATATGCTCACCAATTTCACTATCCGAATTTAATGGCGTAGTTAAGATTAATTTAATTTTATCTTGTCTAACCACATAAGAAGTTCGATCTGTTACACCGGTTTCTAAACCTTGGTAAGCGAATGATTGAAATCCTAATGCTGTTTTATAATAATGCGCTGCTTGTTTTGCATTGCCGACATAAAACTCCACATAATCAGTACCATTGATAGGAAGAAAGTCTTGTGCTTCAGCGAATATTTTTTCTAACCCATAGGTGTAATTCTCAATGTTTTTTAAGTCTTTTGTTTCCATTTTTCTACTTTTTTATAGTTTATCAATCTTGAAGCATTTCTTGATTCATCCAAGATTTGTAGTAATCATTTACCTCTAGTTTTAATGCTTCTTCTGTAATCATCACAGGTTTGAACGGATCAATCATTACTGCAAGTTCATTCGTTTCTTTTTTACCAATCGATCTTTCGATCGCTCCTGGATGTGGACCATGTGGTAAACCTCCTGGATGAAGCGTAATTTGACCTTTTTGAATTCCATTTCGACTCATAAAGTCACCATCAACATAATACAAAAGCTCATCTGAATCAATATTGCTATGGTGATAAGGAGCAGGAACAGCATCAGGATGGTAGTCGTACATACGAGGAACGAACGAACAAATCACAAAGTTGTTTCCTTCAAATGTTTGGTGGATCGGTGGTGGCATATGAATACGGCCAGTAATCGGCTCAAAATTGAAAATTGAAAATGCGTAAGGATAATGGTAACCATCCCAACCCGCTACATCAAAAGGATGTGTTGCGTAAGTGTAAGGATAAATGTTCCCCTGTTTTTTAATGTTCACTAAGAATTCTCCTTTCGTATCGAACGTATCTAATGCTTGCGGAGTTTTAATGTCACGTTCACAGAATGGAGAATGTTCCAACAATTGACCATATTGATTTCGATATCTTTTTGGTGTCGTAATTGGACTAAATGATTCAACGATTAACAATTTGTTTTCTTCTTTGGTAAAGTCGATTTGGTAAACAGTTCCTCGTGGGATAATTAAATAATCTCCGTACTCGAAATCAATTTTACCATACATTGTTTTTAATGTGCCTTTTCCAACGTGTATGAAAATTAGCTCGTCTGCATCCGCATTTTTAAAGAAATAAGGAGTTGAATTTTTTGGTGCAGCAAGACCAATGTGCATATCGTTATTTACGAAAAGTGTTTTACGACTTTTGATATAATCTGCTTCAGGTTTTAATTCAAAACCTGCAAAACTCAAACATTTTAAATTTTCAGATACAGCGATTGTCGGTTTTACGGAATATGCCTCTCCCATTTCTTTCACCATTGTTGGAGGATGTAAATGGTACACTAAAGACGACATTCCTGAGAACCCCTCTGTACCTACTAACTCTTCGTGATATAATTTACCATTCGTTTGTCTTGAAACGATATGTCGCTTTTTCGGAATTACACCATGTTTTTGATAGAAAGGCATACTTGTTCAGTTTTAAATTTTACTTAGCAAAGTACGAGAGATTCAATCCGGTGCAAAATGATACTCCTCAATCTAAAACATGATAAAAATCATAAAAATTCGTAGTTGTATTGTTGTTGTTGAAGTTGGGGAGTCTAAAATACGATGCTTTAGTTTCCGAAGGTTTAGCGGTTATTTATAGGTGCGATTTGTAATCAAAAATAAGACTAGTAATTTTTTATACTCAGCCAAATGTGTGTTTTAAAGTAGTGTTTTGGCTGAGTATAATCGCTTTTTATTTTTTAAATTTGTTTTTATACTCAGCCATAAGTACAGTTTAATTCTTATATTTGGCTAAGTATATGTGTTATGAATAAGGTTGTAGGAAGAGAAAATCAATTGTTTTTACTTAATAATGCATTGATTTCTAATAAGTCTGAATTGATTGCAGTTTATGGGAGGCGTCGTGTTGGAAAAACTTTTTTAATACGAGAAACGTTCAATAAACAATTTGTTTTTGAGGTGTCTGGTATTCCTCAAGGATCTATGAAAATTCAATTAGCAAATTTTTACAATGAGTTAGTAAAGCGTTCAAAAAATATCGAGAAATATCCGAAGCCTACCAATTGGATGGAAGCATTTTCTTTGTTAGAAAAACTGTTGGATGGTTCAAAGACTAAAGCTAAAAAGGTTGTTTTTATAGATGAGTTTCCTTGGATGTATACTCAAAAATCAAAATTCGTTCAATTGTTTGCTCATTTTTGGAACAATTACTGTACAAAACGAGACGATTTAGTGGTCGTTATCTGTGGTTCTTCTGCTTCTTTTATGGTGAATAAGGTGATTAACGATAAGTTTGGGTTACATAACCGGATTACTTTACCTATTCGCCTACTACCTTTTAATTTATACGAGACAGAATTATATTTAAAATCGAGAAAAATTCATTGGGATAGGTATGCGTATGTTCAATTGTACATGGCGATAGGTGGAATTCCTCATTATTTAGAAAAAATTCAACGCGGTGATAGCGTTTCAACTGCAATCAACCGTTTGTGTTTTCAAAAGGATGGGGTTCTTGTAAATGAATTTAACCAAGTGTTTATATCCTTATTTGAAAATTCTGAAAATCATGTCAAAATCGTTGAAACCTTAGCTTTCTCTCAAGTAGGAATGACTAGGGCAGAAATTATTTCTAAAAGTAAAATAGCTACTGGAGGAACTTTAAGTAATGTTTTAAAGGAGTTGATTGAGTCGGGTTTTGTTTCAGAATACCAACCCTATCAAAAGATGAAGGAGGTTTTGTATCGGCTTTCAGATGAATATTCCATTTTTTATCAGAAATTTATTAAGAATAACAAAAACAATAGTTGGAATTCCCTATATAATTCTCGGTCATATATGACATGGAGTGGCTTTGCTTTTGAGACCTTATGTTTGAAGCATATCCGTCAAATTGTAAAGGGATTAGGTATTTCTGGAATTTTGGTGAATAGTTATAGTTGGCGAAATTCAACGACACAAATTGATTTGTTAATAGATAGGAGTGACCGTTGTGTTAATTTGTGCGAGATAAAGTTTTCAGAAGCTGAGTTTGTTATTTCTAAAGCTTATTTGGAAAGTCTGAAACGGAAAAAAGAAGCGTTTAAAAAAGAAATGAAAGTTCGTAAAAATGTTTTTGTTACCTTATTAACTACTTTTGGTGTAAAAGAGAACGATAATTATGTTAAGATAATTGATAATCAAATATCTATTGATTCATTATTTCATATTGATTAGCTAGTTTTTTATGTTATACTCAGCCAAATGTATGGTTTAAAGTAGTGTTTTGGCTGAGTATAATTTTATAGGATTGCTTTTTATACCTTTTTTCATTTCAGGTTCTTAAAGTAGGACGGATAATTTGGGTTCAGTATTTCAAAAGTAGAAATATCTGCCACATAAGGCAAATGAGTGATTTTGACTTAATGATAACTCAATTCAACAAGAGCTATCAGATAATTATTTCGTAATTCATTCTCAATGAATAAATTCATAATTACTATTTATATTTGTACCAATGAATGATGGGTTAAGTCTGTTAGCAGCAGCTTAGTGTTACATTTCAAAGGATAAAAAAATTGAGAAACAAATTAATAAGACAAACCTGCTTTGCTTTGTGGATACCACTGGAGTTATTCATTGCATTGATTTGTTTCTACTTTTTATGCATTGTTACATTTTCACCGATTGAAATAAACAGCCATCCCAAAAAAGGGAAGGTGACGATGTATGTTCTTTCAAATGGAGTACATACAGATTTGGTGCTGCCTGTTACCACTAAATGTGTGAATTGGGAACATTTTTTTCCGTTCGAAAATACAAGAGGGAAAATACAATCCGCCAATTGGATCGCTTTTGGTTGGGGAGATAAAGGGTTTTATTTGAATACGCCTACATGGGGTGACCTAACTTTTTCAACGGCTTTCAAGTCAACCTTTGGTTTGAGTAGTTCAGCATTGCATGTTACCTATTATGACTCTATCAAGAAAAGCAATTTAGCACACAGATTAACGATTTCAGAAAACGATTATCAAAAACTTAGTGTGTTTATAAAAAACACCATGGTAAAAGAAAAAGGGAAGGCAAAGTGGATTCCTACGGATGCTGTTTATGGGGATCGAGATGCATTTTACGACGCCAAAGGAAATTACAATCTATTTTACAACTGCAATACTTGGGTGATTGATGGATTAGACGAGGCGAATCAACAAACGTGTTTTTGGACGCCCCTTTCAGAGCCCATACTTCGTCATGCCAACTGATTTATTGGATAATCTAAGTCGGGGTTACTCCGTTTGAAATTCTTTGGAGAATAGATTTTTCATTTTAAATCATTTCTGTACTTTTATAAAAATATTTTTAGCATGATTCTTATTGTTGATTGTGGAAGTTTGAAGACACCATTGATTGAAGAGGCGGTAGATTTAGAAATGGATTTTACAACTGTACCATTTTGGGATCTTACGCGCGAAGATTTTAGTGGAAAGTTAGGGGTGATTTTTTCGGGAGCTCCGATTTTAATCACAGAAATTGATCCGACAAATTATAAGAACCATGTTGCTTACCTTAAAGAAATTGAAATTCCAATATTAGGAATCTGTTTCGGTCATCAGTTATTAGGATTGCTTTACGGAGCAATTCCTTCCAAGCAAAAGGAGGATCGGGATTGGCAAATCATTGAATCGATTGAGGATCATTCACTTTTTGACAAATTACCCACCGAATTTGAAATGATGGAAGATCATTGCGAATCTATTTCTATTCCATCTCAGTTTAAATTACTTGCAGCCTCAGATGCCTGCGTGAACGAGGCAATGTGTCATGAATCAAAACCATTTTTTGGTGTGCAATTTCATCCTGAAGTTTCTGGAAATCAAGGTACCCAATTGATCCAGAATTTCATTGAAATTTGTGTTAAATATTCCAAATTAAATACCGTAAACTAAGATGCTTTTAAATAGAATTTGGATTGGAATGTTTTTAATTGCTCTCGTTACGGGGCTGTCAAAATTGATTTTTTGGCACGACATGACCATTTTTGAAAAGATGGTTTCATCGTTATTTGATGCTGCTAAATCAGGGTTTGAAATTTCGCTTTATTTCACTGGGGCGCTTTGTTTATGGCTGGGTTTTATGAAAATTGGAGAAGAAGGAGGTGCAATCCGTATCATGACAAGGTTAGTTGCACCTTTATTTACAAAGTTATTTCCGGAAGTCCCTAAAGATCATCCTGCGATTGGTTCTATGATGATGAATATTTCTGCAAATATGTTGGGATTGGACAATGCCGCAACACCAATGGGATTGAAAGCAATGAAAGAATTGCAGACCTTGAATCCTACTCCAGAAACAGCAACAAATGCCCAGATAATGTTTTTAGTGTTGAATGCATCTGGTTTAACCATTATACCGATAAGTATTTTGTCATTACGCGCTGCAAAAGGGTCTGCGAGTCCTTCCGATATTTTCTTACCGATACTTATTGCGACGTTTTTTGCAACATTAGCTGGATTAATTTACGTAGGTGTACGTCAAAAAATAAATTTATTGAATAAGGTCGTAGTAGCTTATGTAGGGAGTTTAACAGCATTGATAGTTGGTTTGTTAGTGCTTCTATATAAATACCCAACACTCATACAACCTATTTCTTCTGTTGGGAGTAATTTGTTTTTGTTTTTACTGATTGTTTTTTTCATTTTACTGGCCATTCGTTCTAAAGTTAATGTATACGATTTATTTATTGAGGGTGCTAAAGGAGGCTTTGAAGTAGCGATAGGAATTGTTCCTTACCTTGTTGCAATGTTGGCTGCGATTGCTGTGTTCAGATCGTGTGGTGCGTTAGATGCGTTGATTCAAGGTTTGAAATATTCGTTGGTAGCCATTGGTGTTACAGCGACTCAATTTGTGGATGCGCTCCCAGTTGCCTTGATGAAGCCTTTCTCAGGAAGCGGTTCTCGTGCCTTGATGGTGGAATCATGGGAAACATTTGGCGTAGACTCATTTGTAGGGAAATTAGCAGCTACTTTTCAAGGTAGTACAGAAACCACATTTTATGTATTGGCCGTTTATTTTGGATCAGTAAAAGTTAAAAATACTCGCTATGCTGCAATGGGAGGTATTATTTGTGACATTGTCGGATTTACAACAGCTGTTTTAGTCGCTTATTTATTTTATGCCGTTTAATTTTTTTAAGAAGAAAAAGCCAAGTCGTTTGGTAGAGGGTGATGCAATTCAGGTTGTTCCTATTAAATCATTGGATTATCCACCCAAAATTATTTTGGCTTGGGCGAAAGCGGTAGAAGGGAAACAAGAGTTTTTGGATTGGTTACGAGACAACGGTTATCCTGAATTACATGCGGCATGCGCAGCAATTAAATTGAACGAGAAATCAAGAGTCTGGTTAATGGACAACGGATATCCTCATTTATTAGCATTTATTCAAGCGGCCGAATCAAAAAAAGCGGCAATGCGCTGGTTAGAAAACAACAACTTTCATTTGCTCATTCAAATGGCTAAGGCCATCGATGGAGATAAGGAGGCGTTACTATGGATTCAGAAAAACTTGCCAGTAGATATTTACATTTTGACAATGGCAATAAAAGTGGTAAAGGATAATATTGAAGATTACAACAATGATGTACATATATATAAATAACTAAACGAATTCTACAATGAAATTAAGTGCACATTTTTACTTATTAAACGATGACTTTTCTCCGGAATATGCTGAAGCAAATCATGGAGGCAATGAATCTGAAAACAATCCATTGTACGAATGGGAAGACGAATTAGAAGTGGATGGATTAGAGGAGTTAGTGGTATGTGAGAACGGAAGCTACACCTTAGCAGGCGAAACGGATCAAATTGGTGCTTTTTCTTTCGAGTTAACGAATATGTTAGTGTTTGAATTGCAACAATCAAATGGAATACATGGTGCTTTTGCATTGTCAACTTCATTGGTAGATCGATTTGAATTGAATGATACAGTAGAAGGCAAACAGTTAAAAGTTTACATCAAAGATTATGAACCGTTAACAAATCCAATTCCTGGAGTTTACATTGCTGCTAAACAATTCCCGAAAGAACTGATTGTTGAATAAATAGATGTTGAAGGTAAAAGAACTGAGTTTTAGTAGAGGGGAACGATTATTGTTTTCTGACGTTACATTTCAGTTAAAAAAAGGAGATTTTATTGGAATTGTTGGCGCAAGTGGAAGTGGGAAATCAACGTTGCTTCAGGTCTTGGCTGGATTGCTTACACCTACCACAGGTCAGATCTTATTGAATAAAGAAATTGTTCGTGGGCCAAACGAAACGTTAGTTCCTGGACATCCTGAAATTCAATTGGTAAATCAAGAGTTTGCGCTTGATCCTTACCATACCGTAAAGGAAAATTTATTGGTGAAAGGCCAACATTTGACAAAAGAAGCAAGAGAAGAACTAGTAGAAGATTTATTACAGCTCATCGAATTAGAACATTTAAAAAACAATAAAGCCATTGATTTATCAGGTGGTGAGAAACAACGATTAGCCATTGCGCGCGCCTTAATGCTAGAGCCAATGGTGGTGTTATTGGACGAGCCTTTTGCACATTTAGATGCAACTATAAAGCGAAAAGTAATTTCCTATTTACGAGCATTGAATAAATTTAGAAAAACTACGTATGTCATGGTTACCCACGATGGCAGCGATGTAATGGCCTTGGCAAATAGGGTTGCCGTACTTGAAAATTGTAAATTATCTGAATTTAGGGAGCCAATCGAATGGTATAAGTCTCCAGTTAATTTTAAGCAAGGACTTTTTTTTGGTGAATTAAATAAAGTCAAAGTGAATGGAAAGGAGCTACTTTTTCGTCCAGACGAGTTTCAGCTCGACACCGTCGATCAACCTTTTGTTATTAAAATTCGATATAAGTTTGCTGTTGCAATGGGAGGGTATTATGAAAATCATTTTCAAACCAGTTCAGGTCCAATCATCGTTCATCATTTAAATGAGTTAAGTGAAATCAAAGAAATTGCCATTGGAAAAAATTAGGAAGCTTAGTTGGGGAGAATATTTTCGACTTTGGAAGCAAACTGTGATTGAATTTGCAAGTGAAAATAGTTTGTTTCACGGTGCAGCTTTGTCTTATTATACTGTTTTTGCGTTGGTTCCAATTATTTATTTGAGCATTGTATCATTTGGTAAAATTATTGGCCAAAAAACGATGGTTAAAATTATTTCTGGTGTTCTAAAAGATCAAGTAGGTATTAAAGACGTACAAGGAATTATCGACTTCTTAAATCAGATAGATTTTGAAAAAAGCAATGTTCTACTACAAACTGTTGGGATTTTTGTACTGCTTATTTCTGCAACAGCAATGTTAGCTTCTTTGAAACGAAGCATTAACGAATTCTATGATATTGTAAGGGTGATAAAAGATAAAAAGAAAAAGATTTTAGCGAATTTACTAGATAAATTGCTACATGTTGGACTATTGATGTTTTTTGGTTTGGTGATAGTAGTAGTGTATTTTTCTGAAACATTTATGATTTCTTTCGGGGATAGGTTATTTAGTGGTGTTGAGTTTGTACATCATTTTGCAACTTTTTGTATACAAAATTTAGCGCCATTACTGACTAATTTCATTATTTTTTATTTTATTTTTAGGTTTTTACACGATGCAATTGTACCTAGGAAAATTGCGATGGGAGGAGCTTTAGTAACGACGGTTTTACTTTATTTAGGTCAATTATTGATAAAGTATTATTTACTCCATTATTTTTTTGCGAAAGATGCTGGAATTGCTGGTACGCTTTTAATTTTACTTACTTGGGTGTATTATACCTCTCAAATTATATTTTTCGGCGCTAAATTTACAATGCTGTATGCGAAAATGGTAGGATGTCCGCTTCAAGTAAAAGCTTAATTCATTAATGGGATGAAACATACAATCAAAATTTTATATTTGTAAAACGTCTACTTTAAATTACATTATGCAGGAGATTTTAACTAAAAAGAAAATAGATCAGAAGTTGGTTCGATTGGCCCATCAAGTATTGGAAGATGCTGCTGATATTTCTGAAATTCATGTTGTTGGTATTTCTGGTAACGGCATGCAAATAGCATTGAAAATCCATACTGAATTAATCAATAATTCAGAAAAAACAGTTCATTTACATGAAATTCAATTGAATAAAGACAATCCTCTTTCTGAGCCAATTGTGTTAAATGCTTCAACTGATTTTTCGAATGCCTACATTGTTTTGGTGGATGATGTATTAAACTCTGGTTTAACCATGCAATATGCATTGATGAAATTATTAGAACAACCTGTTAAAGCTGTTAAAACAGTAGCTTTGGTAGACAGAGAACATCGTTGTTATCCAATAAAATGTGATTTTGTTGGAATGACTTTGTCAACTACTCTTCAAGAAAGAGTAGAAGTAGAATTTGGAACGGACAATTATTTTGCTTATTTAGTATAAAATGAGAACAACTGAATCTTCGAGTCTTTACGATTCTTTGGAAAATATGTCAACATCTGAATTATTGGTCAATATCAATAATGAGGATAAAAAAGTTGCTTTTGCAGTAGAAAAAGTGATTCCTTCAATTCAACGTTTTGTGGATGCCGCTTTTGAAAGAATGCAGCAAGGAGGGAGGTTGTTTTATGTTGGTGCAGGAACAAGTGGAAGATTGGGGGTAGTAGATGCAAGTGAATGTCCTCCAACTTTTGGTGTTTCTCATGATTTAGTGAATGGTATTATTGCTGGCGGTGATAGCGCAATACGAAAAGCGGTAGAATTTGCCGAAGATGATCGTGAACAATGTTGGAAAGATCTAGAAGAATATTGTGTGACTCAGTTAGATGTTTTAGTTGGAATTGCAGCTTCAGGATCAACTCCCTATGTGTTAGGCGGGATTGAGAAAGCCAATCAACAAGGATTACTTACTGCTGGAATATCTTGCAATGCTGACAGTAAATTAAGTCAAATAGCTCAATATGAAATTACTCCTGTTGTTGGTCCTGAGTTTGTAACAGGTAGTACAAGAATGAAATCAGGAACTGCTCAAAAATTGGTATTAAATATGATTTCAACATCACTAATGGTAAAATTAGGTAGGGTGGAAGGAAATCGTATGGTGGACATGCAATTGAGCAACGATAAATTAGTAGATCGTGGAACAATGATGGTGAAAGAGCGTTTAGGTATCGATTATGAACGTGCTAAGGGTCTTCTTTTAGAATATGGAAGTGTTCGCGCCGCTGTTCAATCTGTAAATAAGTCCAAATAATGAGAGTTGATATATTAACCATATTGCCTGAGTTACTTGAAGGACCTTTTTCTGCTTCAATTATGAAAAGAGCACAAGAAAAAGGGCTGGCTGAAATTTATTTGCATAATATTCGCGATTATGCAACCAATAAACATAAAAGTGTCGACGACTATCAATACGGCGGTGGGGCTGGCATGGTCATGTCTGCAGAACCAATTGCTTTGTTGATGGATAAATTGAAGTCGGAAAGAACTTACGATGAGATTATTTACATGACTCCTGATGGAGTTGTTTTAGATCAAAAGATTTCAAACCAATTATCACTTGGTAAAACGATCATGATTCTTTGTGGTCATTACAAAGGAGTTGATGAACGAATTCGACAATTGTACATTACGAAAGAAATTTCTATTGGTTCGTATGTACTTTCTGGGGGTGAGTTAGCAGCGGCTGTCTTGGTGGATAGTGTGATTCGTTTATTACCAGGCGTATTGAACGATGAAACATCGGCTTTAACAGATAGTTTTCAAGATAATTTGTTATCGCCACCTGTGTATACGCGTCCGCCAGAGTTTCGTGGATTGAAAGTTCCTGATGTATTGATGTCTGGTAATTTTGATCTTATCGAACAATACAGAGAATCACAAGCATTGCAACGAACAAAAGAACGAAGACCCGATTTATTAGACAGTTATGGAGAAAGAAATGATTGATAAAGCAATTGAGGCTGCGATTGAAACCTTTAAAAATGGTGGGGTAGTTATTTATCCAACTGATACAATTTGGGGAATTGGTTGTGATGCAACCGATGAACAGGCATGTTTAAAAATCAACGAAATTAAAAATAGACCAGCTACAAAAAGTTTTATAGTATTGGTGGATAGTGTGCAAATGTTAGAACGATTTGTGCCAGAAATTCCGGAAGTGTGTTATCAATTAATTGACTCAGCAGTGCGACCATTAACGATCATTTATGCAAATCCGAAAGGATTAGCAAATAGCTTGCTAGCAGAAGATGGTTCAGTTGGAATCCGTGTTACCAATGATCCGATTTGTAAAAAAATGATTCGTTCACTTCGAAAACCCATCGTTTCTACTTCCGTAAATTTATCAGGCGAAGCAAGTGCAACTGTATTTTCAGATATCTCTAATCAGCTCAAATCCAAAGTAGATTTTGTTTTTCCTGATACAGGCTTGTCAAGTAAAATACCTTCTCAAATTATAAAAATAGGATTGAATTCTTCGGTTCAAATCATTCGTAGCTAAACGATTGATAGATTAAAATTCTGTATATATTAAAACAATTAAGAATGTCTGTAAATAAAAACATTAAAAAAGTTACCACGCACGTTTTACAAGAAATGAAGAATCGTGGCGAGAAAATATCGATGTTGACGGGGTACGATTTTTCGATGGCTAAAATTATCGATGCTTCTGGAATTGATATCATTTTAGTGGGGGATTCAGCTTCTAACGTTATGGCAGGACATGAAACTACATTGCCAATTACCTTAGATCAAATGATTTACCATGCTTCCTCGGTTGTACGTGCTGTTGAACGCGCGTTGGTGGTAGTGGATATGCCATTTGGTTCCTACCAGGGGAATTCAAAAGAAGCATTGTCGAATGCCATTAAAATCATGAAAGAAACTGGCGGTCATGCTGTGAAAATGGAAGGTGGCGAGGAAATCATAGATTCTATAAAACGAATTTTAACGGCAGGTATTCCAGTGATGGGACACTTAGGTTTGACTCCACAATCTATTTATAAATTTGGAACTTATGTAGTTCGCGCCAAAGAAGAGGAAGAAGCAAATCGATTGATTCACGATGCCAAATTATTAGAAGAAGCAGGTTGTTTTGCGATTGTATTAGAAAAAATTCCTGCAAAGTTAGCGGAAGAAGTTGCAAAAGCTGTACGAATTCCAATTATTGGTATTGGAGCTGGAAGTGGAGTGGATGGACAAGTCTTGGTAGTGCATGATATGTTAGGAATCAACAATGATTTTAGCCCAAGATTTTTAAGGAAATATAATAATTTGTACGAACAAATGTTTCAATCTTTTCAGCAATACATTTCTGATGTAAAGACGGGGGACTTTCCAAATTCAAATGAACAATATTAAAGTTAATAAATCCGAAATAAATTATATAGTAATTACATAAAGGATGATTCAAGGTCAAAATCGCCAAGAAATAATTGAAGTTCTTTACGAAGATAATCATGTGATTGTAGTCAATAAAAAACCATCTGACATCGTTCAAGGTGACAAGACCGGAGATGTAACCCTTCCTGATAAAATCAAAGAATATTTAAAAATCAAATACGATAAACAAGGAAACGTATTCTGTGGTGTTGTACATCGATTAGATCGGCCAACAAGTGGCGCTGTTGTGTTTGCTAAAACAAGTAAAGCATTAAGTAGATTGAATGAGCAATTTAGATCGAAAGATACCCGAAAAGTTTACTGGGCTGTAGTTGAAAACCCACCTAAAAAACCTTCATTGAGATTGGAAGATTATTTATGGAAAAACGAAAAACAGAATAAATCTTACATCCATTCTTCTGATGAAAAAGGGGCTAAAAAAGCAATTTTGACTTATCAAACTATTTTAAAATCGGATAATTACACATTGTTGGAGGTAGAGTTAGAAACAGGTAGACATCATCAAATTCGCGTTCAATTATCTCATATTGGTTCAATTATAAAAGGAGATGTTAAATATGGTGCAAGGCGCTCCAATCCAGATGCATCAATTCATTTACACGCAAGAAAACTTAGTTTTATTCATCCGACAA
>CALPOI020000019.1 GCA_943325145.2 Candidatus Planktophila lacus
GAGGGTATTGTCCAAGCTGTCTTTGACATCGTCTACAATTTCTCTTCTTAACAACAAAATTTCCGCCTGTTTTTTTGTCGCTACAAAACCTCTTACTGAACCTTCAATGGTTCGAATTAACGCCTGGGTAAAGTTCTTCTCGTCCATAAACTTGAAAGCAACATTTTTAATCGTTACTTCGTTTGCATCTAACACAGAATAAACTAACATTGCTTTAAAATAAACATTTGCTTGGTCCTGCGTAATCGCTTGAAATTCCATCTCAATGGCACGATTTTGTATAGAAACTCTACTAAAAATTGCTTCCAAAAAAGGAATTCTAAAATTTAGCCCCGGATGTAAAATTCTACGGTATTTTCCGAACATCGTAATCACAGCAATGGTTCCTTGTTTTACAGTAACAAATGAAAGGAAAACAAAAAGAAGAAGAATTAAAAAAAGGATAAAACCTATCATAATATAAAATTTAAAGAATTAAAGGTAATAATAATATTTACAAATACTTGTTTTTCAGATCAAGTTCACCCAATTTATGAAAATAAGGATGTGAAGCAAATCTTGACAATAACTCTAAATGCTCAATTCTGTGACAATCCGTTGCTACATAATCAACTAAATGATTGTCAATCATATAAAAAGCTTGTTGTTGTACATCAGGTCCATAGTGACCAATGATAGATAATAAATTCAATTGGATTTCTACTCCTTTTTCTTTGTAAGCAGCAATCGTATCCGGTTGATTGTGGTAATAAGGGTAACGTTCAAAGTGAGCAATGATAGGCTTATAGCCCTTTACGATTAAATCAAACACTAATTTTTCGGTATGGTATGGCTTGCTGAAAAAAGAATACTCGAACAATAAATGATTGGTTGCAAAAGGCAAAATAGTTCCTGATTCAAGTTTTTCGAATAAGCTATCTTCTACATTATATTCAGCTGAAGCTTCAAATTCCATTGAAATTGATAAAGCATCTAACTCTTCCTTTACCTCATTTAACTTTAAACCAATACTCTCAGGAGTGTTCGGATAACAATCTTGCATAACATGAGGCGTAGTAATAATTTTATGAAAACCTAACTCCTTAAATTTTAGAATCATTCCTATTGTATGATCCATCGATTGTGATCCATCGTCAATGTTGGGTAATAAATGACTGTGCATGTCTACCCCTATTAGGGAAAAATCAAAAGGAGGTAGCAGTACCTCCTTTTTTTTTGTTTTAAATATGTTTGTTAGGAAACCCATTTGCTATAATCATCTATTGGAATACATTGATTCATAATATTTCTGATAATCACCACTTGTTACTTCTTTCACCCATTCGGTGTTCTCCAAGTACCAATCTACCGTTTTTTCTAATCCTTCTTCGAATTTGATTGAAGGTTTCCAACCTAATTCATTTTCCAGTTTAGTTGCGTCAATAGCGTAACGCATATCATGGCCTGATCTGTCTTTTACATACGTAATTAATGAAGCAGAAGTGCCTTCAGTACGATTCAGTTTTTTATCCATCAATTGGCATAAAAAATGAACCAAATCAATGTTTTTCCACTCGTTTAATCCCCCAACATTGTATGATTCACCGTAAGTTCCATTAAAAAATATTGTTTCAATGGCACTTGCATGATCCTCTACCCACAACCAATCTCTGATATTTTCCCCTTTACCGTAGACAGGCAATGGTTTCATATTGATGATGTTTTGTATCATCAAAGGAATTAATTTTTCCGGAAAATGATGGCTACCGTAATTGTTAGAACAATTAGACATTTTTACTGGAAATCCGTACGTATGAAAAAATGCATTCACAAAATGATCGGAAGCTGCTTTTGAAGCAGAATAAGGACTTCTTGGATCGTAAGCAGTTGTTTCAGTGAACAATCCTTCATTTCCTAAGGAACCATACACCTCATCTGTAGAAACATGATGAAAAGTATGACCTTCCAATGAATTCCAATAATTTTTAGCACAATTCAATAAATTTAATGTGCCAATAACATTTGTGGTCGCGAACTCCATAGGACCATCAATAGAACGATCCACGTGAGATTCAGCAGCCAAATGAATTACATCAGTAATTTCGAACTTACGTAAAACATCTTCCACGTCCTTTGTGGAACAAATATCTCCTTTATAAAAATGATAATTTAAATAATTGGATACATCCTTCAAATTAGAAAGATTACCTGCATAAGTTAGCTTGTCAAAATTTACAATCGTGTGTTGGGGGTACTTTTTTACAAATAACCTTACCACATGAGAACCAATAAACCCAGCTCCGCCAGTCACCAATATATTCATACCAAATCTAAATTATAAACTCCAATATTCTAATTCATTAATTTTATTTCTGTAAATACCTTTGATATCGACAAAAACTCCTTTTTCATCTACTAACAAATCTTTAAAATAAGATTCAGGTAAGTTTACATATTCTTTGTGGTTCACTGCCACAATTACAGCATCATATTTACCTTCTGGTTGTGCATGTAACCCGAAGTTGTATTCGTGAAGCATTTCTTCGGAAGAAGCATGAGGATCCACTAAATCCACTTTCACTTGATACGATTGTAGTTCTTTCACAACGTCGACCACCTTCGTGTTTCTAATATCTGCAACATCTTCTTTGAAAGTTGCACCCATCACTAAAACACGAGTGTCTTGAATGTGTTTGCCTTGCGCCAACATTTTTTTCACTGTTTGCTTTGCTACATATCCACCCATAGAATCGTTAACAAAACGTCCGCTAGTAATCACTTTAGAATTGTAACCAGCCTTAGCAGCTTTGTGTGTTAAATAGTATGGATCTACTCCTATACAATGACCACCAACTAATCCAGGTTGGAATTTCAAGAAATTCCATTTCGTACCAGCTGCTTCTAAAACATCAAAAGTATTTATACCAAGTTTATTGAAAATTATCGAAAGCTCATTAATCAAAGCAATGTTTACATCACGTTGCGTATTTTCAATAATTTTAGCTGCTTCTGCCACTTTAATTGTCGCTGCTCTATGAACACCTGCATCCACAACTAATTCATACGTTTTAGCAATATTATCTAGCGAATCATCACAACAACCAGAAACAACTTTCATAATGTTTCTCAACGTATGTTGTTTATCTCCTGGGTTAATTCTTTCTGGAGAATACCCTAAAAAGAAATCCTCTCTAAACTTTAAACCAGATTCTCTTTCTAAAACAGGCACACAATCCTCTTCCGTACAACCAGGATAAACAGTAGATTCAAAAACAACGTAATCTCCTTTTTTCAACACTTTTCCTACCGTAGTAGAAGCACCAATTAAAGGTTTTAAGTCCGGAACATTCGCACTGTCTATTGGAGTTGGAACAGCAACGATGAAAAATGTTACATCTTTCAAATCGTTTAAATCAGCTGTAAAATGGATGTCGCATCCCTCAAAAGCTGCACTTTCTAATTCTTTGCTAGGATCAATTTTATTTCTCATTAAATCAACACGTTGTTGATTTATATCGAAACCAACGACTTGAATTTTTTTCGCGAATTCAAGTGCGATTGGTAATCCAACATACCCTAAACCTATAACAGCAAGTTTAGTTTCTTTCTTAATTAACTTTTGATAAATCGAATTGCTCATTTTTAACAGTATATATTCGTTCAATAATTTCAACAACTTTTAACCCTTCCAAAGCATTGGTAGTAGCTGTTGATCTCCCTTTTAAAGTTTCTATTACATTTGAAATCAAAAAATGATGATTGGCCGCTGAACCTTTGTATGGACCATAATCATTTGCTGGACTTGAAGCTGCAAGCTCAGGCATTTCATACCCTGGGATATTGCACACCTCCACTTCATTCATATATTGTCCGCCTATTTTAACACTTCCTTTACTTCCAATAATCGTCATTGAACTTTCTAAATTTTTATCAACGACAGCGGTAGAATAATTGATACAACCCATCCCTCCGTTTAAAAAATCAAATGTTACCATTCCAGAATCTTCAAACTCAGTAGAATCTTGATGTGAAAAATCAGCAAAGTTCCCTTTAATATTGTCTATGTCGCCAAAAAGCCAGTACATAATATCAATAAAATGAGAGAATTGGGTAAACAAAGTACCTCCATCAAGGTCTTTAGTTCCTTTCCATCCTCCTTTTTTATAGTAACGTGCATCTCTATTCCAATAGCAATTTAATTGCACCATAAAAATATCTCCCAATATTCTTTCTTCCACAACTTTTTTAATCCATTCTGAAGGAGGAGAATACCTATTTTGCATTACACAAAATACACTTCGAGACATTTGAAGTGATTTAAAAATTACTTTTTCACATTCGTCTTTGCTTAATCCCATTGGTTTTTCACAAACAACGTGCTTTTTAGCCTCCAAAGCTTTGATAGATTGGCTTGCATGTAATCCATTTGGCGTACAAACATTCACCACGTCAAATTCAAGATTTGATGCTAATAAATCTTCGATTGAATTGAAAAAAGGAACTTTAAAATCTAAAGCGCCACATTCTTCTTCCGATCTCACATCTACCATTGCGACTAGTTCAGCCTCTGGATCCCTACTAATCATTTCTGCATGACGTTTTCCAATATGTCCTGCACCAACAACAGCAAATTTTACTTTTGAGTCTAATACAATCATTCTGATATTATTTTAACTACACTATTATTTTCTAGTTGGTACTTCTCTCCTGATTCAGGACAAGTAGCACTTCCTGCTGAATTAAATTCTAATCGATGTCCGAATTCACTCATCCAACCCATTTGTCGTGCTGGATTACCAACAACTAATGCATAAGCTGGGATATGTTTTGTAACAACAGCTCCTGCACCAACAAAGGCAAATTCGCCAATATCGTGACCACATACAATTGTTGCATTTGCACCAATCGAGGCTCCTTTTTTAACAACTGTTTTTAGATATTCACCTCTTCTGTTAACAGCACTTCTTGGATTCATAACATTTGTAAAAACCATAGAAGGTCCCAAAAAAACATCATCTTCACAAACAACACCTGTATAAATAGAAACGTTATTTTGAACCTTTACATTTTTACCTAAAACAACATCTGGTGAAATAACTACATTTTGCCCTATGTTACAGTTTTCACCTAATGTACAATTAGACATAATATGAGAAAAATGCCAAACCTTGGTTCCTTTACCTATCTTACAACCTTCATCAATAAAGGCAGATTCATGTGCAAAATATTCCATTATTTTAAAATATACTTTTCAAAATCATTGTGCTCTTTGTGATACAATTCTTCATGCGATAAAGAAGTAAAATAATCATACGTCAATTTTAAACCTTCCGCCCTAGCTACTTTTGGTTCCCAATTTAACAACTTTTTTGCGAGTGTTATATCTGGTTGTCTTTGTTTAGGGTCATTGACAGGAAGATCATGGTAAACCACCTTTTGATGCGTATTTGTCAACTTAATTATCTCATCTGCAAATTGCTTAATAGTTATCTCATCCGGATTCCCAATGTTTACAGGCTCTGCATAATCAGATAACAATAAACGATATATCCCTTCCACTAAATCATCAACATAACAAAAAGAACGGGTTTGTGAGCCATCCCCAAAAATGGTTAGGTCCTCACCACGTAAAGCTTGTCCAATAAATGCTGGAAGTACTCTCCCATCGTTCAATCGCATTCTAGGGCCATACGTATTAAAAATACGAACTATACGCGTTTCAACACCATGGTATGTATGATATGCCATCGTCATCGCTTCTTGAAAACGTTTCGCTTCATCGTACACGCCTCTTGGTCCTACTGGATTCACATTTCCCCAATATTCTTCTGTTTGTGGATGTACTGTAGGGTCACCATACACTTCAGATGTTGAAGCTATTAATACCCTTGCATTTTTTACTCTGGCTAAACCTAAACAATTATGAATTCCCAAAGATCCAACTTTTAAGGTTTGAATCGGGATTTTCAAATAATCAATTGGGCTTGCTGGTGAAGCAAAATGAAGAATATAATCCAATTCACCAGGAACATGAATAAACTTTGAAACATCGTGATTGTAAAACTCAAAATGTTCCAATTTAAATAAATGTTCAATATTTTTTAGACGACCAGTTATTAAATTATCCATTCCAATAACATGGTATCCTTCTTTTATAAAACGATCACACAAGTGAGAGCCCAAAAAACCAGCAGCACCTGTAATTAAAACTCTTTTTTTCCTTTCCATGAACTAAGATTTAGATGGATTTATAGCTGAACGACCAATCGAAGCGTAATAATAACCTCTTTCATTCATTTCATTCAAATCAAATAAATTTCGTCCATCAAAAACAACTTTATCTTTCAATAAAGTAGCCATTTTTTCAAAATCAGGATTTCTAAATACTCCCCATTCAGTACAAATAATCAATGCATCTGCATCTTTCAATGTTTCGTACTCATTGGAAGTAAACTCAATTTTATCTCCTAGTATTCTCTTCACATTGACCATCGCTTCTGGATCATATGCAGAAACAGTTGCTCCAAGTGATAATAATTCATCAATAATATACAAGGCTGGTGCCTCACGAATATCATCCGTGTCTGGTTTAAAAGCTAATCCCCACAATGCGATTTTTTTACCCTTTAAATCTCCTCTGAAGAAATTCAATATTTTGGGCATTAAGATTGTCTTTTGTGACTCATTAACTTCCATCACCGCCTTCAAAATCTCAAAAGAAAAATCATTTTCATTTCCTGATTTTACGAGTGCTTGAACATCTTTAGGAAAACAAGAACCTCCATAACCAATTCCAGGAAATAAAAATCGCTTTCCAATCCGCTCATCAGAACCAATTCCAATTCGGACTTTATCCACGTCAGCGCCTACTTTTTCACAAAAGTTAGCGATTTCATTCATGAAAGTAATCTTTGTTGCAAGAAATGAGTTGGCAGCATACTTCGTTAATTCAGCAGATTTTTCATCCATAAAAATCACAGGATTTCCTTGGCGAACAAAAGGCTTATATAACTGCTCCATTATTTTTTTTGCGCGATCCGAAGAGGCTCCAATAACTACTCTATCTGGTTTCATAAAATCATCTACAGCAAATCCTTCACGTAAAAATTCAGGATTTGAAACCACATCGAAATCAACTTTGGAATTTCTAGCGATAGCATCCCTCACTTTTTGCGCAGTACCAACTGGAACCGTACTTTTATCAACAATCACCTTATAGTCGGTGATTATATGTCCCAATTGTTCAGCAACACCTAAAATGTAAGATAAATCAGCAGATCCGTCCTCACCTGGAGGTGTAGGTAGCGCAAGAAAAATAATTTCTGCATCTTTTATTCCATCCTCAATATTTGTAGTGAAAGTTAAACGATTCGATTTGATATTTCTTTCAAATAGTACATCTAAGTGCGGTTCATAAATTGGGATAACTCCATTACGCATTTGATTTACCTTCTCCTCATTAATGTCTACACAAATTACTTGATTTCCCGTTTCAGCAAAACATGTTCCTGTAACTAAACCAACATAACCTGTACCAATAACAGCGATTTTTTTCATTTTAGTTGTTAAAAAAAGTTTTTATTTGAGAGCAAATATATTCTAATTGGTCCTCTTCCATTTCTGTATGAATTGGCAACGAGATAACTTTAGTTGTTAATTCGTTTGTAATCGGTAAATCTTGATCTTCTAAGCCAAAAGAAGCAAACATTTTTTGTTTATGTGCCGGAATCGGATAATAAACCATTGAAGGAATTCCTTTGTCATTTAAAAATTCAATCATTTTATCTCGATCGACTCCTCCTTCTAACTTCAATGTGTATTGATGAAATACATGCGAAGAACGATCAGAACGGAAAGGTGTAATTAATTGAGGAATATCTTTAAAAGCATTGTCATAAAAATCTGCCACTTTTCTTCTAGCATTACAATAACTATCGAGTAGTGGTAATTTGATGTTTAAAATTGCCGCTTGAATCGTGTCTAATCTAGAATTACATCCTACAACCTCATGATGGTATTTAACTACCTGCCCATGATTCGCTATTTTCTTAAGATTTGCTGCTAATTCTGAATTATTCGTATACATTGCTCCTCCGTCACCATAACATCCTAAATTTTTGGAAGGAAAAAATGATGTGCAACCAATATCACCAATTGTGCCTGTTTTCGATACACGACCATCGTTGTGATAAAAGTCGCATCCAATTGCTTGTGCATTGTCTTCAACTACAAAAAGCTGGTGTAATTTTGCAATCTCCATGATCTCATCCATTGGAGCAGCTTGACCATACAAATGAACTGGAACAATTGCTCTAGTTTTCGAAGTTATAGCAGCTTCAATTTTAGTTGGATCAATGCAAAATGTATTCGGATCTACATCTACAAAAACTGGAACTAATCCTAATAAAGCAATCACTTCAGTTGTAGCAATATAAGTAAAAGAAGGTGTAATTACTTCATCACCCGGCTTTAAACCAAGTCCCATTAATGCAATTTGTAACGCATCTGTTCCGTTAGCACATGGAATCACATGAGCAACATTCAGATACTTTTCAAAATTTGATTTAAAACTTGAGACCTCTGGGCCATTGATAAAAGTCGCATTTTCAATTACTTGTAATACTGCGTTATTAATCTCTTTTTTAATCGTAGCGTATTGACTTTGTAAGTCAACCATTTGAATTTTTTTCAAGTTCTGTTTTTTTTAATCAAAAGGCAAAATTAATAATAACTACTAAATAGATTGTATTATTTTATAATGAATCTATTTTTAACTAAAAATTTACAGAATTTATAACTAGTCTTCGTTATATTTGAAAAATGAAGCTGAAATTACTTCTTCTTATACTACTTTATCAAATTTCGATTTATAGCCAACGAAATGTTGAAAAAGAAGCAATTGGAACACCTTGGATTGGGATACAATACGGTTTAAATGTTCCTCAATTTGATCTTGAAGAACGCTTTGGATTATTAAACCATTTGGGGATTTTGGCTGGATACAAAACCAAATCAAACTGGTTTTTGGGTGTAGATGCAAATTTCATTTTTGGAAATCAAATCAATGAAACAGGGCTTTTATCGAATCTAACTGATTCCTATGGTAACATTGCTGATGTGAATGGTGATATTACTGAAATAAATTTATTTGCACGAGGATTTAACACGAATGTAACAATTGGAAAAGTCATACCGATTTTTTCACCGAATAAAAATTCTGGACTTTTCATTCATGCTGGTGTAGGTTATTTAGAACATCACATACGAATAGAAACAAATAATCAGGTTGCACCACAAATCGAATTAGATTATAAGAAAGGGTATGATAAATTAGTTGCAGGAGTTAATTTTCATCAATTTATTGGATATGCATTTATGGCAAACTCTGGATTTATAAATTTTTACGGAGGATTCTACTTTCAGCAAGGTTTCACTAAAAATCAACGCAATATCTTTTATACAGATCCTACCAATCCAGTTAGTCAAGCTACTCGAAAAGATTTTAACTATGGTCTAAAAGTTGGATGGTTGATTCCTATCTACAAAAGAAAACCAAAAGAATTCTATTTTAATTAATGCGTCTACTCTACTCTTTCGGAATACACTGTTATTTCGTTCTCATTTGGATAATGCAATTTTTTAATCCAAAAGCAAAAAAATGGATTACTGGAAGAAAAAATGTTTTCAACGATTTAAAAAAATCAATTGATACAACAAATCTCTATTGGTTTCATTGTGCTTCGTTAGGAGAATTTGATCAAGGTATACCCGTAATGAATGCTCTAAAAAAAAGAGACCCTGCTGCATTTATTCTTGTTACTTTTTTTAGCCCATCTGGGATGGAACATTACCACAAGCGACGACACTGTGCCAACTATGTATGCTATCTCCCAATTGATACACCAAAAAACGCGAAGAAATTCCTTTCAATTACACAACCAAAAAAAATATTTTTTATCAAATATGAATTTTGGTTCAATTACATATTTGAAGCTAAAAAATCAGAAATCCCTCTTTATTCAATCAGTTGTATTTTAAGACCCGATCAACTTTTTTTCAAAAAATACGGTTCCTTTTTTAGAGAGGGTCTATCCTATTTCACTTATTTCTTTGTGCAAAACAATGAGACCAAATTGTTGTTAAATCAAATTCATTTAACAAACGCATTGATTACAGGAGATACACGTTTTGATAAAGTCATCGATAATAAAAACAATAGTTCTGAAGATTCAATCATAGAAAACTTCTTATCTACGTCAAAAAAAGCAATCATACTTGGTAGTTCCTGGGCATGGGAGGAAGAATTATTGAAGGAAATAATACATCAACTACCAAACGAAAAAATTATAATTGCCCCACATGACGTTTCCGAAAAACACATTAACGCAATTGAATCTTTATTTGATAACGCAATTCGATATTCCAACATGTCAAAAGAAATTCAATACTCTTCCAATGTATTAATCATTGATTGTATAGGAAAATTATCAAATGCTTATCGCTATGGGAAAATGGCATTTATTGGCGGAGGTTCTACTGGTAAATTGCACAATATATTAGAACCGGCTGTCTTTGGACTACCTGTTATTTTCGGCCCCAAACACTCAAAATTTCCTGAAGCAAAACAATTTTTAGATGTTGGAATTGGTTATGAAATCTCAAATTCAAACGAATTGTCAGGATCAATTAATTTTATAGACAACAACTTAAATACATTAACGCTTAAATGTGCAACTTTTATCGAATCTTCAACAGGAGCTTCTGAAAAGATTATAGAAAATATCTTTTAATTGTTTTTAAGATCCATTGCTTTTAATGTGTTTATCATTAAAGAAGCGATTGTCATTGGTCCAACTCCTCCAGGAACTGGGGTGATATAAGAACATTTTTCTGCAACCTGATCAAATTGTACGTCACCCATCAATTTCCATCCACTTTTTTTCGTCGGGTCTTCAACTCGTGATGTTCCTACGTCAATGACTACAGCACCTTCTTTTACCATGTCTGCAGTTACAAAATTAGGCTGTCCAATTGCTGCTACCAAAATATCTGCAGTTTGACAAATCTCTTTCAAATTGTTAGTCATACTATGGGTTAATGTTACCGTACAATTCCCAGGATTAGAATTCCTTGTAAGCATAATGCTTAATGGTGTTCCTACAATGTTCGATCTACCTATTATTACACATTTTTTTCCTTCAGTAACTATGTTGTTTCTGTGTAACAATTCCAATATGCCCGCAGGTGTAGCAGACAAAAATCCTGGTAAATTTAACACCATCTTACCAATATTCTCTGGATGAAATCCATCCACATCTTTTAATGGATCAATTGCTAAAGTAACCTTCATTTCATCAATGTGTGATGGTAGCGGTAACTGAACGATGAATCCATCTACACTATCGTCTTCGTTTAATGCTTTCACTCTTTTTAGAAGTACTTCTTCAGAAACAGAATCGTCGTAACGAATCAAGGTGCTCTCAAAGCCACATTCCTCGCATGCCTTAACTTTTGCAGCTACATAAGTCATAGAACCACCATCATTTCCAACCAAAATCGCCGCTAAATGCGGTATTTTTTTTCCTTCTGATTTTCTTAATTTGACTTGTTCAGATAATTCTTTCTTTATGTCTTGAGCAGTTGTTTTACCATCGAGTATTCTCATTCTGTTATTTTTTTATTTACAGATATTCTAATATTGGTTACAAAGATAGAGTTTCAAATGATGTGAAAAATAAATCGATTCAACATTGACAAGAAATTATTAGACCAAGAATATCTATTTTTGCTAAAAGAAAAAATATTTTAGTCTTTTTCTGAAATCAGAATTATTTCTAGGACTAAATATCTATAAAATTGATGAAAAAACAAACAGCCGTCATTTTTTACGTTTTAGCATTGTATGTTGCTTTACAATTTATTTGGTGGGGATATCACCTTATTCAATTAACCCAAGAATTAGGAAGTGCTGATTCCGTAATTTCAAAAAAAATCATAATGATTACGGGAGAAGGATTGGTTTTTTTTCTTATACTTTCATTAGGACTTTGGCGTATTCGTTCTGCCATAAAAAAAGATCAACAATTATCTGAACGTCAATCTAACTTTCTATTATCCGTAACTCATGAACTAAAAACTCCTTTGGCGTCCACAAAATTGTATTTACAAACCTTATTAAAAAGAGACTTCGTATTTGAAAAAAGAAATGAATTACTTCAAAAAGCACTTTTAGAAAACCAACGTTTAGAGGAAATTGTAGATGCAATTTTAACAGCGTCTAGACTTGAAAATCAAACTATAAAAGCTCATAAAGAATGGATTAATCTGCATGAATTATTAACTGATTTGGCTCACAAATACAACACGCGACTAGGGAAAACCTGGATAATAGTTGAATTAAACGATAAAATTTCGATCGAATCAGACTTATTTATGGTGAAAACAATTCTCATTAATCTGATTGAAAATGCACTCAAATATGCAGGTACAGATCAAAACTTAACTTTATTTCTATCAAGAGATAAACAAAATAGTAAATTTGGAACAAAAGACGCTGGTCCAGGAATTTCGTCAGAAGTTCAACCAGATATTTTCAAAAAATTTGTACGTCTTGAAAATGAAGAAACACGCTCTCAAAAAGGAACAGGATTAGGGCTTTTTATCGCATCAGAGTTTTGTAAACTTATAGGAGGAAAACTTAAATATATTGATAATCAACCGAAAGGTGCAATTTTTGAAATAACATTATGACACAAAATCTTGGTTTAATCATCTTAGATGGCTGGGGAATTGGAGACAAATCCAAATCCGATGCAATTTACAATGCTAATACACCAGTAATGGATCGTTTACTAGCCAATTACCCTAGTGCGACATTGCTAACTTCTGGTGAAGATGTTGGACTTCCTGACGGACAAATGGGGAACTCAGAAGTAGGACATCTAAACATTGGTGCTGGTCGAATTGTTTACCAAGAACTTACAAGAATTAATAAATCTATTCGTGAAAAAACTTTTTTTGAAGAAAAAGCGCTTCTAAATGCTTTTAAAATTGCTAATGAAAACAAAGTAAATGTTCATTTGATTGGATTAGTATCTAAAGGAGGTGTTCATAGTTCACAGGAACACATTTATGCACTTTGTGAGATGGCAAAACAACAAGGAGTAGAAAATGTCTTCATTCATGCATTTACAGATGGTCGTGACTGTGATCCTAAAAGTGGTTTACATTTTATTAAGGAGCTGGAAAAAGAAATTGCGACAACAACTGGAAAAATCGCATCTGTAATTGGTCGTTATTTTGCAATGGATCGCGACAATCGTTGGGAACGTGTAAAAAAAGCCTATGACTTACTCGTTACTGGTAAAGGTGAAAAATTTACATCTGCAATAGATGCAATAGAAACATCTTATTCAAAATCTATAACAGATGAATTCATTGAACCTGTTGTCATTTGTACAAACGACCAACCTATTGCTACAATTCAAGCTGATGATGTTGTTATCTCTTTTAATTTTCGCACAGACAGACCAAGAGAAATCATTTCATGTCTTAGCCAAAAAGATTTTCCTGAATTTGAAATGAAGAAACTTCCTCTTCATTTATTCACGATGACTAATTACGATGCAACGTTCGAGAATGTTCATGTAATTTTTGAAAAAGATAATTTAAAAAACACACTTGGTGAAGTACTTACGAAAGTTGATAGAAGTCAAGTCAGAATTGCTGAAACTGAAAAATATCCTCATGTAACTTTCTTTTTTAGCGGGGGACGAGAAGAAAACTTCCCGAAAGAACATCGGATTTTAGTTAATTCTCCCAAAGTTGCTACTTATGATCTTCAACCTGAAATGAGTGCAATTGAAGTGAAAGATCGTATCATTGACTACATGAATAACAACCAACCTAATTTTATCTGTTTAAATTTTGCTAATCCTGACATGGTCGGGCATACTGGTAATTACAATGCCATTCAAAAAGCAGTTGAAACCGTAGACTATTGTTTAGGTGAAGTAATTGAGGCTGGTAAAAAGTTAGGCTATGAATTTTTAGTAATTGCTGATCATGGAAATGCTGACTTTGCTCTAAATGCTGATGGGTCACCAAATACTGCTCATTCATTAAATCCAGTTCCCGTTATTTTGGTAACTGAAGATGATGTAACTATTGATAACGGTATATTAGCAGATGTCGCTCCTACAATCTTAGGAAGAATGGGTATCGCTACTCCTTTAGAAATGACGGGTAAAAATTTAGTGAATTAATAATTAATGAATCATAAAATCGAAAAAAATGAATCTAAATCTAGAAAACAAAGTTGCGGTAGTATGTGGTAGTACTCAAGGTATTGGTAAAGCGGCGGCTATCGAAATGGCATCCATGGGTGCATCGTTAGTTTTAATTGCTCGTAACGAAGAAAAATTAATTCAAACAATTTCTGAACTTCCTACCCCACTCGGGCAAAAACACACCTATTTACAAGCTGATTTTTCAAAACCAGATCAGTTAAAAGCAACATTAGATTCCTATGTTCAATCAGGAAAGTCAGCTCATATTCTAGTAAATAATACTGGAGGACCAAAAGGAGGACCAATCAGAGATGCTGCTATTGAAGAGTTTTACGACACTTTCACACAACATTTAATTTGTAACCACATTCTTGTTCAAGCTTTATATCCTTTAATGAAAGAAAATGGTTACGGAAGGATTATTAACATCATTTCTACTAGTGTAAAACAACCATTGCCTAATCTTGGTGTATCAAATACTATTAGAGGAGCTGTAGCCAACTGGAGTAAAACCTTAGCAACTGAATTAGCTCCTTTTAATATTACCGTTAACAATGTACTTCCTGGTGCAACAAATACAATTCGTTTACAAGGAATTGCGGAAGCTAAATCTGCTAA
>CALPOI020000020.1 GCA_943325145.2 Candidatus Planktophila lacus
AATACTAAAGATGAATATTCAAACCCAACAGAAGAAAATGAATTACAAACAGCGCTTGAAATCAAAGCGGAATATGCAATTCAAGCAATTCAAGAATTATCACCCGCTTACCGAACTGTTTTTAATCTTTATGTGATAGAAAATTATTCACACAAAGAAATTTCAGAATTATTAGGGATTTCAGAGGGGACCTCAAAATCCAATCTTTCAAAAGCAAAATTTAATTTACAGAAAATAATTAGCCAACATTTAAGTTCAATTGAAAATGAATAAGTTCGAAGAAAACATTAAACAATCACTTGAAAATTTTGAAGTGCCTTACGATCCTAAGGCTTGGGATAAATTATCAAAAAAACTCGATCAAAAAGAAAATAAATCGAATCAAAAACCAACTAAAGGGTTCAATAATTTTCTTTTTGTAGGAGCATCTACATTAATTGTGGCTGGTATTTATTTTATAGCAACCCAAAAAAGTACAACTCTACCAAAGACAAGGAAAGAAATTGCTGTTTCAGAAAATAATGAATCACAAAAAATCAATATCTCAAAAAGTGAAATTGAAGTTGAAACAAAAAACAAGAAAGCATCTATTAAAACAAATGACGAGAAAAAACAATTAATTAATGACGATAAGATAAATTCATCCAACCAAAAAGTCTTTAACAAAACCGAAAAAAAGGAATCAATTGTAAATAACGAAACATTAACAGAGACGAATAATTTAAAAACTTCTCTTACTCAAAATATAGAAGTAGAAATTCCGAAAACAAAATCAACCTACTGCGAAAATGAGTCTATCACAATTACTAACACTAACAGCATTCCTTTATACCTGATTAATGATAAAGGAAGGAAAATGTACAAAGTACCTGCAAATACTACCAATAAATACAACATCAAAGAAAGCAGTAGGTATGAATGGTTGAACGAAGACAACGGAAATAAAACATACAAAGCATTTGAAATAGTGGAAAACCCTAACTCAAATTTCTCAATGTCGAGTGAACTAGAATTCACAGATGGTATTCCAAAAGTTAATTGTTCAACATCTTCAAATGCTACAACAACACAATGGCTTTTAAACAACAAATCAATCACTTCAAATAAAGAGCTAAGCATTGCTATCTTTACTAAAGGTCTTAATTCAATTTCGCTGAAAGTAGAGAATAATGCAGGATGTAAATCAACGACAGTCAAAACAATGAATGTGGAAGAAAACTACAACCTTTTGGCTGTAACAGGATTCGAACCGAACCATCACGACACTAAACGAAATTCATTTATTCCTTTTGCTTTAACGGTAAGAAATACCCCTTTCAAAATGGTCATCATAGACCCGAAAAACAGTAAGGTAATTTTCGAAACAACTGATAGCTCAAAACCATGGGACGGAATAGATCAAACAACGAATGAAATGGTTCCTGAAAATACTACTTATATTTGGAAAGTAACATTGCTCAAACCAGAGAAAAATGAAAAAAGCGAATACGTAGGTAAAATAACTAGAATATAGATGAGGTTCTACACTACTATAGTATTTATATTTTTGGCATTTATATCAATAAATGCTCAAAAGAAAACTATTTTAAAGTCAACCCCAAATGAGTTAATTATTGAGTTTGAATTCACTGAAAATAATTACTCGAAAACCAGATACAATAATGAAGAATTCATACAATTCAATTCAAATGAGACTTATTTAGAAAAAGGCGCTCCTGGTCTACCTTACTATTCATTCAGTGTTCAACTACCCTCAAATAATGCTGCTTCATTCCAAATCATAGATAAAGAAGATGAAATCTCTATAAACACCCCTGTTTTCCCTTCAAAAGGAAACATAAAAAGAAATAATATTAAAGATACCAATACACCCTATTTCGGAGCCTATTACTCTAAAAATGAAAATTATCCACTAAATGCTATCATCTCCTCAAAACCATTTCAATTTAGAGCAATTAATGGGCAATCATTCTTTATTTTTCCATATCAATACAATCCTGTAACACAGCAATTAAAATTTACAAGAAAAATCACCGCTGCAATTCGCTTCAGTTCAAATCAACAAATCAACAAATTAAAAAATAAATCAACTACCAAATTTGATGAACAACTGTTGAAAGATCATTTTTTAAATACGCCAACTGAACAAAAAAGAACTCCTACTCAACTAGAAGATGGGGATTTATTAGTTGTAGTTAATGAAAATTACCTGAATGATATTCAACCTTTTATTGATTGGAAAAACCAAAAGGGAATTAGAACAAAAGTATTAAGCATACCAACTTCCACATATACGGATTTCGAACTAAAAGGTATTATCCAACAGGAATATCAAACAAACCCGAACCTACTCTATGTTCTATTAATTGGTGAACATTCTGAAATCCCTTCCCACAGTTATGGAATAATTGATAACGATGAAAATTGGAGTGATTCTTATTATGGTCAAATGACCGATGACCTCTATCCAGAGCTGTTTGTGGGGCGTATTACTGGTTCAAACCAAGAAATAAAAACAATCATTTCAAAAACAATTGATTACGAAAAAAAGAAAACACTTGGAAATTGGATGACTACATCAATAGGTATTGGATCTAATGAAGGCATAAACGAAGGAGACAACAATGAAGCGGATTGGCAACATTTAAGAAAAATTAAAAGTAATTTAGAAGCAATTGGATATACTAATGTTTATGAATTCTACGATGGTTCCCATGGGCAAAACGACAAGGATGGGAACCCTTTGAAATCGGATGTGCTATCAGCAATCAATCAAGGCGCTGGACTAATTAATTATACTGGTCATGGAGATACACAATCAATTCAAACTACAGGGTTGACTAATTCAGACATTGGAACTCTACAAAACAATGGAAAACACCCTTTCGTTGTATCTGTAGCCTGTAACAACGGTAAATTTATAGGCTACAAATGTCTTTCTGAGGCTTGGTTGACTGCAACAAAAAACAACGAACCGACTGGTGCAGTTGCTGCATGTGGCTCATCAATATTAATGGATTGGGCTCCACCAATGAAAACACAAGACGAAATAGTTACACTATTGGCCTCTCCAACTTCAACAAAAAATAGTTTAGGAAGTTTATTTTACACCTCTCAAATTGCAATGCTTCAGAAATATGGTGATTTCGGAAATACTACTATGAATACTTGGTTATTTTTCGGTGATCCAACATTGGAATTCTCTTATCAACCCGCAGCTCAATTAAATTTCACTTCAACAGTTCAAAAAACTTCTAATCAATTAAAATTAAATGTAAGTTCAAGCAATGAAAATTCACAAATCACCGTTAGTTACCTCAGTAAATTCCTAACAAAAGGTACAATCAAAAATGGAGAATGTAGTATAAACCTTCCAGATTCATTAATAGGTAAAAATGTCTTGTTGACTGGAACAAAATTGAATTACATTCCATTACAACAATATTTGTTCATTCAGCTTCCAACTCAAATTAATCTAACTAAATGCGAAGGTGAAGCTATCATTTATAATAATAAAATATATTCTAACAAAGGGTATTACACCGACACATTGAAAAACAACAACTTAGATTCAATTATTTACATTCATATTATTGAATATCCTAAGTCTAATTTATTTGATAGTGTCACAATAACAAAAGGAGACTCTGTAAGTATTGGTAATAAATTCTTTTTCTCAGACACAATTATTAATCAAACATTTAAAACAGTTAACGGTTGTGATAGTATCATCACCACTAAAATCTCTGTAAATAATAAAACAACCAATAATCAAGAGCTATTAGTACCTACATTTAAAATTTATCCTAGTATAGTCAATGAGTTACTTCAAATAGTCTCTTTAAATGCTGAATTATACACAATCAAAATTATTGATCAAACTGGGAAAATCACCCTTCAAGAATCAATGAAAGAAAAAGAAATAATATTAGACATTCATCAATTCAAGAATGGAATCTATTTTATTCATCTAACTTCAAATAATGAAAATCATATAGTCAAAATAGTCAAAATATAGTTTTTACTTATTTATAAGAAAAACTCAAAATTTACTATTAACTTTGATTTAATATTAAAATAAATAATGGCAGTAAACAACATCAATATTCGAAACAAGAAAGCACGTTTTGAATTTCATTTACTTGATGAATTTACAGCAGGTATTCAACTTTGCGGAACTGAAATAAAAAGCATTCGAAAAAGTAAAGCAAGTATATTAGAAGCTTATTGTGTAATGAATCGTGGTGAAGTATTCATTCGTAATATGCATATTACCGAGTATGAAAATGGATCATTCTACAACCATAAACCAAGAGCAGATCGAAAATTATTACTCAATAAACGAGAAATTTCCAAAATAGAAAAGTTCCTACAGGTTAAAGGGAATACCTTAATACCTTTAAGATTATACATCTCAGAAAAAGGATGGGCAAAACTTGAAATTGCTTGTGCACAAGGAAAAAAACTCCATGATAAACGTCATGACATGAAGGAAAAAGATGCAAAAATGGAACTAAATCGTTTATTTAAAAAATAATGAACTTTTGAACTCTCCAATTGTTCCAATATAATGAAGCAAAAAGCATTAATTGTTGGTTCTGGGGTTGCGGGTCTTGCAGCTGCAATACGTTTGGCAGTTAAAGGTTACGAAGTCGCTGTTTATGAAAAAAATAATTACCCTGGTGGAAAGCTAACAGCCTTTGAGCAATCAAATTTTCGATTTGATGCAGGTCCTTCCCTATTTACACTCCCTGAATTAGTGGATGAACTTTTTAGAATTGCCAACAAAAATCCACGTGACTATTTTAATTATAAAGCATGTGAAATATCTTGCAACTATTTTTTTGAAGACGGACAAAAATTATCCTTTTATGCAGACCATAATAAGTTATTTCAAGAGATTGAAACAAAACTTAAGATTGATACATCTTACTTAAAAAAATATTTAGCAAAAAGTAAACGTATTTATGAAAGCACAGAGATTGCATTTTTAAAACAATCATTACATGATTGGAAAAACTATTTTACAAATGCTGTAGTTAGATGTATTAAAAACATTCCATACCTAAACTTAACTACAACAATGCATGCTGCTAACGAAAAAGAATTAAATCACGAAAAACTAATACAAATCTTTGATCGTTATGCAACATACAATGGTTCAAATCCCTACAAAGCCCCTGGTATTCTTAATTTAATTCCTCATCTTGAACTATCTTTAGGGAGTTATTTCCCAACAGACGGAATGCATTCAATAACAAAGGCATTGGTAAAATTAGCTCAAGAACTAGGTGTCCAATTTCACTTTAATTCAGAAGTTCAAGAAATTATCATAGAAAAAAAAGAAGTGAAAGGAATAGTTGTTGCAAAACAACTTATCGAATCAACTGTTGTGATTTGTAATTCAGATGTTAAATTCGCATATACTCATTTAATTCATTCTCCGTCAATAAAAATTCGATACACATCTCAAGAACCTTCGAGTTCAGGGTGTATCTTTTATTGGGGAATAAATAAAACTTTCCCCGAATTGGATCTCCACAATATCTTATTCAGCAATGATTATCGACACGAATTTGAATCCATATTCAATAATAATGAGGTTTGTAACGATCCTACTATTTACATCAATATAACATCCAAAAAAGCAATAAATGATGCGCCAGCAAATTGTGAAAATTGGTTTGTAATGGTGAATGTACCTTACAATAGCGGACAAAATTGGGAAGAAATAAAAACCAACATTAGAACAGTTATTATTCAAAAAATTAATCGAGTTTTAAAAACATCTATTGAGCAATACATTTTAACCGAAAACTACTTGGATCCAATCAAAATCGAACAAAATACTTCAAGTTTTGGAGGCGCTTTGTATGGAGCAAGTTCAAATAATCGTTTAGCAGCGTTTTTTAGACATCCAAATTTTACACACACTAAAGGTTTATATTTTTGTGGTGGTAGTGTGCATCCTGGTGGTGGAATACCACTTTGTCTTAATTCAGCAGAAATCGCAACAAATTATTGCTAACTATAAATCCACCATAAAAGACTGAAAATGAATTTATTTCAATAAATTAGCTCTAAGTTTATTTTCTCGCTCAAGCATATCTGACAAACTTGTTTTTGACAAAATACGAATTGTTGCTTCTCGTACTTCTAACATTACATCATGTAAACCACAAGTTGCTTCATTAACACACTCTTCACACGACTCATAAAAATTTAAACTAACACAAGGTAGCATAGCGATTGGTCCACCTGAAATACGAATAATGTTACTCAATACAATTTCCTCTGGATGCTTTGCTAAATAATAACCACCATTAGCCCCCATCTTAGAATGAACCATTCCATTATTTCTCAATTCAACTAAAATTGCCTCTAAAAATTTTCTTGGAATCTTTTGTTGTTCAGAAATTGTTGAAATTCGCATTGGCGTGTTTGTAGAAAAATTTTCAGCCAAAGCAATTAAAGCTTTTATTGCATATTTAGACTTCTTAGATAACATGCTTTTTTACTGCAAAGATAATTTATTCTACCTTATAAGTAGAACTTAATAAAAAATATTTGTTTACAAAAGCTATTTCAACTCAATCAACCAATTCTCTTTTAAATCTTTAAGTGTTTCAACCAAAGGATTAAAATATGAATGAGAAGTTAATTCATTCAATTTTCGATAAGGATATAAGTATAAAGAACTGTCAATATTATTTTGAACTAACACATTTAATCGATTAAAAAAATCGATTTCAAGTTCTTTTCCTAATTCTTTTACAAAACGTACAGAGGAATCAACTGAACACCCAGAAGCTGAAGTAATTGATTGATCGACTACAAACACTACTGTAAATTCGTTGAGCATGCAAGCTTTTGCCTTAAGTGGTTGACTATGAGCTTTCCATTCACTTGAAAAAAGTTCTAGATGAGTTTGAACAAAATCAGATTCAATTGAAGTTATTGCTCTATTTGCTGTATAAATCCAAACTCTACTTGAATCTGAAAAATTTGGAAATAAATTATAAATCTGCTGCATTTGCTATTAGTTCTGCAATATCTAATACTTGAACATCATGTTCTTTGTTGAAATTCTTAACACCATCAGTCATCATTGTATTACAAAAAGGACATCCAGTAGCGATTACGTGTGCAGTTGTCTCTAAAGCATCTTCAGTTCTTTCGACATTGATTTCCTTCGTTCCTTTTTCAGACTCTTTAAACATTTGAGCTCCACCTGCACCACAACATAAACCATTCGTCTTACAACGCTTCATCTCAATCAGTTCAGCATCCAATTTTTCAATCAATTGTCTTGGTGCTTCGTAAATATCGTTTGCTCTCCCTAAATAGCATGGGTCATGAAAAGTGATTTTTTTTCCTTTGTATGTTTGACTTCCTTCAAGTCCTAATTTTCCTTGGTTAATTAATTCCTGAATTAATTGTGTATGATGAATTACTTCATAGTTACCACCTAATTCTGGGTATTCATTTTTTAACGTATTAAAACAATGTGGACATGCAGTTACAATTTTTTTTACTTCATAACCATTCAGTACTTGAATGTTCATCAATGCTTGCATTTGAAAGGTGAACTCATTCCCAGCTCTTTTTGCAGGATCACCAGTACAACTTTCTTCCGCACCTAATACCGCAAATTTAACATTACACTTGTGTAGAATTTTCGCAACAGCTTTTGTTATCTTCTTTGCGCGATCATCAAAACTCCCAGAACAACCTACCCAAAACAAAATATCAACCTGCTCCCCTTTTGAAAGAGCTTCGGACATTGTCAATACTTTTAAATTTGAATCCATGTTACTTTTGAAAAACTTGAATAGTCACTTTTTTATCAACCAAATCAGTAAACTTACCTTTGTACTGAGTCGCTCTAACCATATGATTATCAATCCAGTGATAATTCCCTCCTCTTGGCTTACCCATTAGCATTCCATGATATTTAAAACCATGTTCTTTTAACCAACGCTCAGTGTAATCTCTGTGCTCTTCAGTTCTAGAAGTGAAAAAGGTAATAATATGACCTTCATCGTACCATTTATTTAAGGTCACCAAAGCCTCAGGATATACTGCTGCAGTTAACATTCTTTCAGGTTCCTCATTTGGAATATCATCACAAATAGTTCCATCAATATCAATTAAATAATTTTTAACATTTTCTGGTAAAACAGGGCTTAAAGCCTGACCATTTTCACTTAAAGAAATTAATTCCATGTTGTAATTTTTAATTTTCTATTCATTTATCCAGTTACCACGATCTGCAGGTGAAAATTGCCATGGTGCACCATTGTTTTCAATATTAGTCATCATACCTGTCAATTCAGTTGGCATTTTGGACTCTTCCATCACTAAATATCTTCTTAAATCAACTATAATTGAAAGAGGATCGATATTTATTGGGCATTCTTGAACACATGCATTGCAAGAAGTACATGCCCAAATTTCTTCTTCCGATATATAATTACCTAATAAACTTTTACCGTCATTGAATTCTTTACCTTGACTTCTAATTCCATCACCAACTTCAACCAAACGATCTCTTGTATCCATCATTATTTTACGAGGTGATAAAAGTTTTCCGGTTTGATTTGCTGGACAGGAAGAAGTACATCTCCCACACTCAGTACACGAATAAGCATCTAATAAATTCTTCCATGTTAGATCTGTAACATCTTTAGCTCCAAATCTACTAGGTGGTGCTTCATCCCCATTTGTTGCAAATGGATCTAATGTAGGATCTAGCATTTTATTAACCTCTGCTGTTACCTCAGGAATATTTGTAAAGCGTCCTTTTTTCTCTAAATTAGAATACCAAGTTGTAGGAAATGCCAAGACTATATGAAAATGTTTGGAATAAGGCAAATAATTTAGAAATCCTAAAACCATTACAATATGCCCCCACCATCCAATGCGTTCAATTGTCATTAAAGTTTCACTATTAATATTACCAAAAAATAATGGTCCAACAGCTTGTGAAATTGCAAAACCAAAACTACCAGTTACTTCACTTACATGTGACAAACCTCTACTGTACAAAACTTCATCCGCACCATTCATCATAAAAATGAAAGTAATTAAAACTAATTCAGCAATTAAAATAAAATTAGCATCTAATTTAGGCCAACCATTTAGCTCACTTTTAACTAAACGTGGTACTTTAATCAAATTTCTTCTAGATAAGAATATCAAAGTAGCTATAAAAGATAACACAGATAGAACCTCAATAAAACTAATCATGAATGTGTAAAAACTGCCTAGTGAATAATAAAAAAATCGATGGTTTCCTGAAACTCCATCTACTATTATTTCAATTAATTCAATTTGTGTAATAACAAATGCAGCATATAAACAGAAATGAAGTATAGCAGGTAGCGGTCTTGTAAACATTTTCTTTTGTCCAAACGCTACTAATAACATTGTTTTCCAACGTTCTGATTTATTATCCGAACGATCAACATGCCTTCCTAGTAGTACATTAAAACGAACCTTCAACGCATTTTTTGTAAACCAAAAAGATCCTCCAATGAAAAGCAGTAAAAATAATATGCTTGAAATCATGTAATAAAATTTATTTAATTGTATCTAATATCTTAATTAATTTATCTTCTTGTGGTTTAGTCAATTTCAACCCCTTAGATTTTCTACCAAATACAGAAACCCTAATGTATCTTTCAGGTCTTTGTTGTAAATCATCCAATAAAGATTGTACTTTTTTGTTAGATAACAATAATTCATTGTAAAAAGTTTCATCTTTTAAAAATTTACCCAACGTACCTTTTCCTTTTTCAACATCTTCCAATGATTTATTTAATACAGTTATAACTTTACTCGCATCTGAAATAACATTCTTAAAATCTGAAGTTACCATATCATCGGTTATTTTTTTTGAATTCCCAATGATTGCTGCTATCTCCTTATTACTTTTTTCTATGTTAGCAGTTATATTCGCAACATTTGAAAAAATTTCATGTAATTGCTGCTTTTCCTCTTTTACCATACCTTCTAATTCAAAAGAAAGATTGTTAAATCGAGAAATAGCAGATTTTGCTTCTACCAAGCTCGATTGTATTTCAGAAGTAGTTGTGGTATCCCAAAAATCAGCAAACGATGCAACAACATGATCTACATTAGTCATTAATTTTTGAATTTTTTTAGAAATTGGATCTGCATATTCTTGAATTTGCTCCATCATATCTTTTGTTATTTCTCCTTTTAAAACTGCATTTTTAGAATAATACCCTTTTGAAATTTGCGTTGGAAAAAGAAGAACAATTGCTTTACTGAATAAATCTTTTGGTGCAATTTTAACCACTGTACCCACGGGCAACTGAATATCCTTATTAGTTACTGTAAATGATACTTTTACTTTTTTAAGAAGTGACGGTTGTTGAGGCTGATAGTCAACAGTCAAGACTTTACCTATACTTACTCCGTTCACTAATACATCACTTGCTGGGGCTAAACCTGCAGATTCCGGAAAATAAGCAGAATAGACACTATCACCTCCAAAAAAGTTTCTTCCCTTTAAAAAATTCACACCACTTACCACAATAAGTATTGCGAAAACGGAAATGACACCAATTTTAATTTCTCTTGTATACCTCAAAACGTTTACATTTTTTTTGCGATTTTTTTTGCTTTTTCAAGTGATATTTTCACTCCATTTTCAAAAGCTACTACAAATGCGTTATCAAATCCATTATTCCTCATTAAATTTTTGAGTCTATTTGCTTCTTCAAAATCTCCTTCTATTTTACCAGTGTAATACTTATATAACTTACCCTCAATTAATTCATAAACATCTTTGCCCTTAAATCTTCGAATATCTAATTCTAATTTTTTATCTGAAGATTCCAACTGTACAGTAAATATTATAGGCAAAGCTACTTTTTTTTCTTCTAAATTCGTACTAGATTTCTGTTCTATTTGAGCATCTTTTGTATTCTCATTTTTTTTCTGATCATTTGTCACACTTTCTTTTTCTTCTTGTTTATACACTCCCTTAATATTATCAACACCTTCAAGTTCTTTTTTATACTTTTGAAAAGCTTCAAACATAGCTTGCGCCATTTTATCTTGATTTACATCTTCTTTCAAAAATGACTCGTCATTTTTATTGGTCAGAAAACCAGTTTCAATCAAAACTGAAGGCATTGTGGTTTTAAACAACACAACAAATCCAGCCTGTTTTACTCCTCGATCATATCTACCTAGACGTTTAAATTCAGTTTGTAATTTAGAAGCAAAATTGATAGAATGATCTAAAAAAACAGACAATTGTAATTGACGACCTATTATTGCATCTGGACTTAAATCAAAATCTTTATACTTAAAACCCTTATCATTTTCAAGATAAATTGTACTATTCTCACGATCTGCAATCTGCTGTTGAGCATCTGTTTTATGCAGACCTAACACATAAGTTTCTGTACCATAAGCATTTGACGCTCCTGCATTGGCATGAATGCAAATAAATAAATCAGCCTTATTTCTATTTGCGATTTTAGCCCTTTCATCCAACTCAACAAAAACGTCTTTGTCTCTAGTGTACACCACATTTACAGAAGGGTAATTTGCTTTTATTTTAGCACCTAACTTTAATGCCATGCTCAAACAAACTGATTTTTCATTCGCTGATGCGCCATGACAACCAGGATCTTTTCCACCATGACCCGCATCAATACATATCGTTTTTATTGATCCCAATCCGCTTCCCTGAGACCAAGTGTAGCCGTTTAAAAATATAAAAACTACTAAAATATGAAGGGAAAGGTGTAATTTGTATTGACCTATCTCTCGAATTTTATAGCTTTGCATAGTTTTACACATTTAAAAAAACGAAATTAATCATAAGTATTGTCTCAAAATAAAGCGACATATCATTTTTTCTTCTTTGTATTGTTAATAAACTTTAGTTTTTTATCAATGCACGCACAAGAAGATACTATATACACTAATGATAATTCTCTCAAAAGTAAGGCTTCTTATTTTGCAAAAGATTCTATTTACAACGATGTAAAAAACAAAAAAATATTTTTGTACGGTGACGCAAAACTTGATTATGACGGATTAAAACTAACCGCCGACTTCATAACCTTTGACTTAAAAAACGAAGAAGTTTTCGCTACTTATTCATACACAAAAGATAGCATCAAAAAAGGTATTCCGATTTTGATAAAAGACGGTGAAGAAACTAAAGCTGGAAGTATACGATTCAACTTGAAAACAAAAAAAGGTTTTATACAAGAAGTTCAAGTAAAGCAAGAAGAGAATTATCTTCAAATGAGTGTAGCAAAACGCCAAGCTAATGAGCAAATTCACTTTAAAGATGGTAAATTTACAACATGTGATTTAGAACATCCTCATTTTCATTTTCATCTGTACAATGCCATACTCATTCCAAATGAGAAAATCATTTCTAAAAGAATGAAAGTTCACTTTAGAGAAATCCCAACTTTTGTAGGATTACCATTTATAGTCATTCCACAACAAAAGAAAAAGATCAACAATAGTAAACATGGATTATTATTTCCTAAAATCGCACCAACATCTACCTTTGGATTCGGAGTTTCTGATTTAGGTTATTACATACCTATTAACGACAGCATTCATACAACATTTTTATCAAATTTTTTCTCAAGTGGTAGTTATTCTATTTCAAACCTTACAGAGTATAAGATTAAATATAAATTCAATGGAAGATTCAATTTAATGTTTCAACAAAACAATTCTGGCTTTCCAGAAAACAATACAACAGACAAATATTCATTGTCATGGTCACATCAAAAAGACGGAAAAGCCAATCCTTATTGGAACTTTAATTCAAATGTGAACTTTATTTCTGACAACAACTCAAAAAATACTCTTGATCCTTTAAATAGCAATTTCTTTACAAACACATTTAAATCAGACATTAACTTACAAAGAAGCTTCCCGAACAAACCAATAGTAATGGGACTCAAAATTTCCACGAATCAAAATACATCAACTAAAATGATGGATTTAACGTCTCCAATATTTACCACAAATGTTACTAGGTTCTACCCATTGAAATTAATCAATCCAAAAAAAATAGGTGAAGAAAGATGGTATGAAAAAATCAGTATGAATTACAATTTAGAAGCTAAAAATCAAGTTACTTTTGAAGATAGTCTTTTAAAAAAGAAACAATTCCATGAAATTAAAAATAAATTTCTAAATGGAATTACTCAAAACTCTACAGTAACAACAACATTTAAATTATTCAAAAATACTGTTTCATTTACACCCTCATTAAATTATTCGCATTCAATAAATTTGCAAAAAATCGATAAAAAATTTGAGACTGTTAATACATTTAATCCAATTGAAAACAAATACACTTCTATTAAAAAACTAACAACGACTACAGATCAATCCTATGGTAGTTTCCAAAGAGTAAGTGCCTCAACTCAATTAACAACACAAATATACTCCTACTACAAATTTATTGGAAAAAAGTCTCCTTTATTACGTCATATCATCACACCAAGTGTCTCTTATAATTTCAGTCCTAAAACAACTAAACTAACTGATAGTTACCAAGATACTTTAAATAAAGTAATCTTCTATTCACCTTACGAACGTAGCTTATATCAAGACGGTTCTTCTCAAGGAAATAGTGTTATTCAATTTAATATCACCAATACTTTTGAATTAAAACGAAAATCTTCAAAAGATACTATCACAGGATTTAAAAAGACACGATTAATTGATGGATTAAGCTTTAATGGTAGTTATGATTTTAAGAAAGACAGTATGCAATTATCTGATCTAGGAATTGCACTAAGAATAAATCCGATTGAATACATTAATATTGTAGCATCATCCAATTTTAGTCCATATGCATGGGACCCAATCACAAAAAAAACATTAAAGAAATTTGCCATTCAAAATCAACAACAATTTGGTCGAATAACAAATGCTAATATTAATACCACTTTAACAATCACCTCCGAAAAATTCAGAAGAAAAATTGAGGAGAATAAAAAGATTTTTGATGGTACTTGGAACTCAGAAATGAGGTATTATGCGTTGCATCCAGAACAATTTATAGACTTTGAAATTCCTTGGAAAATGAATTTCTCACACGTATTATCATTCTCTAGAAATTTAAATAAAACCTCAATTCAAGAAAAAGACCATGAAATTATTCAAACAATATACATTGATGGTGATGTAAATCTTACTAAACGTTGGAAATTAGCAAGCTCACTAAATTATGATTTTAATACAAAATCTGTAACCAACGCACGAATTACAATTACAAGAAATCTTCACTGCTGGAATCTTTCTTTTTTCACTACACCAATTGGAACAAATAAGAGTTTTTTACTTCAACTAGTTGCCAATGGAAAATTATTACAAGATGCAAAGCTCGAATTTAGAAAACCACCATCTGTATTTTAACTCAAAGTAAAACGTGGATTATTTTTCATCAAAAACAATATGGATAGTTGGAGCTTCCTCAGGCATAGGTAAAGAACTTGCTGTACAATTAAGTGAATTTGGAGCAAACCTAATTTTATCAGGTAGAAATATTAAAGAACTTAATGAAGTTTCCTCCCAATTAAAA
>CALPOI020000021.1 GCA_943325145.2 Candidatus Planktophila lacus
ACAAACACCATTTAACTTGTACAAAGGTATACCATCACATGTTCTCATAATTGGAATGATTGGAGAATCTATTGTTTGAGTTTTAAGCTCAGTAGAAGGATTACTACTTTCTTGTAAAGTTGGTAGTTGTCTATACAATTTCCACCCCGTTTGTGAAAAGTAAGAGTAAGAAAAAGACAAAATAAAGAATGCTAAAATGGTAATTCGAGCCATAAATAAATTAAACTATCCTGCAAAAATAAAAATTCTCATACAATTTCAAAACAGAGGAAAGAAGCAAAAATGAACTAATTTAGTTTGGTGAACTAAAGAAAAAAGTAACTTTAACTTTTTTAAATAGATTGTCACATAAATTATACTCTCCAAGTGAAAAAAGTTCCTTTAACAGCAATAAAATTAGATCTTAAAAACCCTTGGGTTGTTTTTTGTTTTAGCATTCTACTTTTGAGTGCGCTCTTTTTCTTTATCCCTATCAACTTATTTGAAGGAGAAATTATTTTTGAAGAAAATGGAAAAACGTGGACACAACGCGCAAACATAAGTTTATCTTATTTCATTGGTGTTGGAGCTTCAAAAGAAGACTTAGTTGGTGTGAAAGATTTTTATCTTGTTACGAAAGGTTATCTTTTGGCATGCTTTATGATTGTTGGTTTCCCAGCAATCTTGGCTTATAGAACCTACCTTAAAAATACCAAATCTAAAGGAAATCATGCTAAAAAATAAAAAATTCATTGCTCTTTACTTTTTGATGTTCAGTGCCTTTTCGTTCGTTGCGCAAACGAAAGATAAAAGTCAATTGCTATCCCCTAATTACTCACTACAAGGATATTTCCAATTGCGAGATCGGGGTGTTCATAAAGATGCGCTTCGATACCTGAATGAAATGGGTAAAGCTTCATTAGCTTCAAAAAATGTTGCTGATTTCGTTGTTTACTTAACGCAACTTCCAAGCGCTGTTGAATTTGCGCGTTTAGAAAAAAATGAAAAAACAGCACTCTTTCATGAAATTGATTCAATTTCGTTTAATTCTTCCACTCCATTTTCTCAATTAGCGCACTTGTTTGTTTTAGAACAAAATGCATCCAACAGTTACTTGTGGGAGATTCCACAAGATCCTAATTCTTTAGAAAAACATTTTACAAAAATCTATCAAGAAGCAGCGCTTACCTCATCAATTCCCAATCCTTTTTTCGTGATTGAAAAATATGATACCCTTTATAAAGCAACCCACCCTCTGTTAATTGACCACCTTACTGAAAAGATCATCCAACTTTCCTATCTTCAGCCAAACAAATCTGAGTTTACACAACTGTTAGAATTTACAACCAGTAACGCATTTAAATCACAAAATTACTATGCCTATTTGGAATGGAATTTGCAGAAAAATCAACAAGAAAAAAAGATTTCTATTCAAAAACTTTACGAACAATTATTTGAACAAATTAAGTTTTCACCTGCAGCTTTAAAATTAAGTCTGCTTATGGCAGATGAACAATTAAAATTAGGAGCAAATTACCATTGGAAAAAAGCACCAACAGCAGTCAACGCAAACGAACAAGGGTACGTTAATATAGCCAATGCCATTAAAGCTTACCCAAATTCTCTTTACTTAGCAGAGGCACAACAAAAAATTCAATCACTCGAGCAAACATCCTTCAATGCAGCTGTACACGGTCAATTACTTACTAATTCAACGAATCTATTGTCTGTTAATTACAAAAATACAGACACACTTTATCTGAAAATTTTTCACATACAAAAGCGAAACAATAGTAACATTTACACCAATTATTACAGAACATTAAAGCTTTCCGAAATTTACACAACTGCAATTTCAACAGAAAAAAAGGGAAAATTTAATTTTCATTCAAAAGACCTACTACTTCCAAAATGGAAAAATACAGGTGATTACTTACTGATAATGACTTCGAAAGAAAATGAATTCAAAGAAATCATCACCAAAGATACTTTACCTGAACACATTAAATTCGCAGTTTCAGAAGTCAGTGTACATTCATTCATCGTAACACAAAAAAACGAACAGTCCACAACACAGATTCGTATAAGCGATCCAACTTCTGGCAAACCCCTGAAAAATTGTAAAATAGCATCTGGCGCGACAATTTTGTTTACGGATAAAAACGGCTATTGCTCCTTCCCTAGTCCGAGTGATTATTCACCAATTAAGGTTTCCAAAGGGCTTGACAGTGTGCTTGTTCAACATTATTATTACGATAATTACAATCCATTGATTCCAGAATTCAACTATAAATTACTGACTGACAAAGGAATCTACCAACCCGGACAAACCATTCAAGCCAAAGGGTTGGTTTATAAAGGAATAGATCCAAACTTCAAAACGACTGATAATCTTCCACTTACGATTGAATTAAAAGATCAAAATGGTAAAACCATCTGTTCTAAAACCAGTACTACCAATGAATTTGGATCAGCCGCATTTGAATTAGCAATCCCTGAAAGTGGCTTTCTACAAGGACAATGTCAACTATATCTCAATCAATACTATGTGAACTCGATACAAATTGCAGCATACAAAAAACCAAATTTTGAAATCAAACTCACACTCAATCAGTCTGACTTTCAATACAATGATTTATTAAAAATAAAAGGAACAACTCGCAGATTTTCGGGTATACCTCTACAATGGGCGCGCGTTCAATTAAGATTAACTGAACAAGCTTATTTCCAACGTTCGAATGAGACGTTAATTGATACAGTACTAACATCCAATGCACAAGGATTATTTGATTTTGCTTTGCTACTAAAAAACAAAACAAATGATCGTTGGGGAAAACAGGTTTTAATTGATTGTATTGTCACTAGTCCAGAAGGTGAAACACAAACTACATCCACTTCACTATTTGTTGGCAATCAAAAAGAAGAACTTTTGGCAAACATCCCATCACAAGTGCTTACAAGTGATACTACTCCATTCACAATCAATTTCAAAGACTCGACAAAAACAGCTCCAAAGGCGATTCATTATTTAGTAGTACGAAAGAAAAAGCAACTTCACTCCGCTAAATTCTACAAGGAAGAATCGGAATTTAAATCATTTACGTCAAAAATGATTGCTGAAAAAATGCCGAATTTGGTGTATTATGATAACGATAAAAATTCAACGTATGACACCATTCTCAATCAACAACTTCCGAATTCAGTTACAGTTCAACAATTGATCCAATCTGAGCCAGGGGAATACGAATTACATTACACTTATTTTGGAGCAACTAAAGACACCCTATCTGGAAATTGTCAATTTAATGCGATTCAACCGAATTCATCCAAAAATCAACACCGAGCAGCTCTTTGGATCTACTCCTTGAAAAAGAATCCTGAAGTTGGAGAAAAAGTTGCATTCATTGTAGGGTGCGATGGAACGAAACAATGGTCAACCATTTCAATTCACCGAGGAACTACTAAAATCAAAGAATGGTTTGTAAAAATGAACAAACGGAAGGTAATCGAGTATACAATTGATAAAGAAGATATTGGAGGTTTAACTCTTTCAGCAATTTCAGTGCAACATGGTGTTGTTTCTACTGTTTCATTCCCTCTAACCATTTCTAGAAAAACAAAAACACTTTCCTTACAATTAACTACGCTAAGAAATCAATTGACTCCTGGTACTTCAGAAAAATGGGAATTAAAGTGTGCTCCTTTAGTAGGTGAAAAAAGTAATTTAGAGTTAGCTGCAACATTGATTGATTCAAAGGTTGAACAAATCGCCCCTACTAATTGGAATTTAGGGATTTACCAAGACAATTCAACACCTTCAACTTGGTATGGTAGCAGTTTTGACCATTTGCATTATTTTAATGCATTGAATCTTGATTATTTTAATAATTATGAATTAAATGAAGATGGTCCTATGAGAAAAAGAATGCCAGTTATGTTGATGAATGCTCGGGGTGCAACGATGGATATCAACACCCTTCAATCAAGCAGTGAAAAAATTGAAATTAGAAAAAACTTTGCTGAAACAGCATTCTTTTACCCACAATTAAAATCAGACAGTACAGGAAAATTTTCTTTCAAATTTCAAGTACCTGATGCCTTAACTACCTGGAGATTTAAAGCTTTTGCGCACGATCAAAACATGCGTGCAGGAGCTTATTCACAAGAATTTGTCGCACAAAAATTGCTCATGGTTCAGGCAAACACTCCTCGTTTCTTTCGTCAAGGAGATACCATTAATTTCTCGGCGACACTTGATAATCTGACGAATGAAACACTTTCAACGGTAGTAAACTTAGAACTTTTTGATCCACTGACGAATGCGCCTTTGAACAATTTTTGTGGTCCGTTGAACATCTTCCAAAAAAATCTCTCCTCCAAACAAACTTCTATTGTTAGTTGGAGTTTAGTAATTCCAATAACTGATAAATCATTTATTGGATATCGCTTAAAAGCAGCTAACGCAATACATACGGATATCGAAGAGAAAATCATTCCAATTCTAAGCAATCGAACAACTGTTAGCGAAGCACTTCCAATCACAATGGAAACAAGTGGTGAATCAGAATTCACATTGGAGAAATTGAAAAATAACAGTTCAACAACACTTCACTCAAAAGCCCTTCATTTTTCATTCAGTGGGAATCCAATTTGGTCGGTCGTAAAAGCGCTTCCTTATGCCGCGCAACCTCAAGTAGCAAGTGCAGATCAATTATTCAGCAGTTTATTCATTAGTAAACTTGGAGGAAAAATTTCCGCAAGTCACCCTGAAATTGAACAGGAAATTAACGCTTGGACGCTTGAAAACAAGGAACTATTCAACAGCGAACTATTCAAAAAAAGTGATTTAAAAACAACTCCACTTGAGGAAAGTCCTTGGACAAACAATGCCACTTCTGAATCAGAGCAAAGACAGCATTTAAAACAATTTTTTGATGAAAATTTAAGAATTTACAACGAACAAAAACTCGATCAACAACTGCAAGACTTGCAACTTCAAGAAGGAGGATTTACATGGTTTCCTGGAGGGAAGGCAACTCCTCAACTTACGAATGACATCGTATTTTTAAACACGGTACTTCTTGAAACGAATGGAACAAAAGTTTCCGACAAAACACTTCAGTACTTGGAAGACTACTATGAAAAAGATGTCAAACCAACTACTATTAAAAATTACATGGTCAGTACCAACGACCTGCAATGGTTAATCATAAAGAAAATCTATCAATTACCAGCATCAACTAGCAGTGAATATTTGGAAAAATGCATGGTTCAACAATGGTCAAAACTTCCATTGATGGAACAAGCATTGTCATGTTACTTTGCGCATTTGATGAATGATAAAGAAAAAGTTAAAACCATCCAAAAAGCACTTTTAAATACTGCAACAACACGAAAAAACCTCGGAACATATTGGAACCAACAAACGATTTCTACTACGGAAAAAATTGAAACGCATGCCTTGCTATTATTTGTTTTAGATGCAATTGGAACTGACTCAACAACACTAAATTCCATTCAATTGAATTTATTACAACAAAAAAGAACTCAATTATGGGAAAACAACCGCACCACGGCGCTGGTAAGTTCAGTACTTCTTCAAACTGCAAATAAACATTCCTTTTCCAATAACAACGCTCAAATTTCGATCGGAACAACAGTACTCTCTAACGTGAATTCAGGAGCGAAAGAATTGACAAAATCATGGTACGGAACTTCAATCACTCCAGAATTAGCGAAAATTAAGATTACTCAAAATCATTCCACCCCAAGTTTTGGGTCATTAGTTTGGACGTATTCTGAAGAAACAGATAAAATTAGTGCTTCAAAGAAAGAAGGGCTTACGCTTAAAAAAGAAATCTACATGATTAAAAACGGTAAAGAAATTGCAGTTACCAAGAACACTTCTTTAAATGTAGGAGATCAATTAAGAATCAAACTTACCGTTGAATGCGACCGAACCATGGAGTTTATACATCTAAAAGATGCAAAAATGAGTGGCTCAGAGAACCTACAACAACTCCCTGGATATCGTTTTTCAAGTACTCATGGAAATGACAAATTCAATCTATCTTATTATGGTATAAGTTATTACGAAATTCCTCAGAATACATCAACTGACTTTTTCATCGAACAACTTCCAAAAGGCACCCATGTAATCAGTTACGACCAATACCTAACGAACATAGGTGGATTTTCAATTGGAACAGCTGACGTTGAATCGATGTATGCCCCTGAGTTTAGATCATCCACTAAAAGTGAACGTTTGAAAGTACGTTAAAAAAGTATAACTTAGCTTAAAGGAAAAGTGAGTCTCAATTCAAACTACCACTGTATGAAAGCAACATTTGAAGAATTTAACCATCCCTCACACGAAGATTGGATCAAGGCATTAGAAAAAGAAATTAAAGCAACTCCCTTAGAAAATGTTCTAACATTCCAGGATGCCATCGAAAATTTACAATTAACTACTTACAAAGTTTCAACTCCTACTTATTCCACAAACGGTGAATATCCATTTACATCGAGTTACTTTGAAACAGCCCAAGAATGGTTAATAGGTGTTGAAATTGAAGTAGAAGATGAAATAAGTGCGAACACAAAAGCATTGGAATTATTGGAATTAGGTGCAAACTCACTGAATTTCAAATTCAATTCCGAAACAATTCATTTGGAAGTTTTATTGAAAGACATTCATTATGAATACGTTGATTTAAGCTTTGAAGTAATCAATCAAGTGCAAAAAGATACCATTCATGAATTTTTCACTTTAAAATCTCACAAAGCATTACGTTTTAAACATACACCAATCTCTACAGAGGAAGTCGAAGAATTCAGTAATTATAAATCTGAGAACAGTTTTTTAATTAATGCATTTGAATGTTATGAAAGAGGTGCAAATTGTACACAAGAACTTGCCTATGCACTATCACTAGGACATGAATACCTTCTGAAAGGAATTCATCCGAAATCGATTCATTTTCAATTTGGAATCGGCGCAAACTACTTTGTAGAAATCGCTAAATTCCGAGCATTTAGAACACTTTGGTCGACGATACTTCGAAGCTATTCTTTTGCAGATCATGCCGCCTATCTGATTGGTAAAACAGGTTTTGTTCATCGTTCGATTAATGACCCAGCCACCAATTATGTGCGTCAAACCATCGAAACGTTGGCAGGAGTTTTAGGTGGGGTGAATGAAATTATCACACAACCCCATGATCAACTTTCAAGTTCTGGGACTTCAAAAGTAGCAGAACGAATGGCGATTAATTGCGCACTACTCTTACAAGAAGAAGCCCACTTGAGAAGTCTATTGGATGCTTACGGTGGTGGACATGCCATCGAGGAATGTACCCATCAACTATCTGAAGCAACTTGGAAACAATTCAAAACAATTGAACAATTGGGTGGTATTTTATCAGAAAATGGAAATAATTACTTGCGAAATGAACTAATCGTAACACGTAACCAACGTTTGAAACGTATAATCGATAAAGACCAGACATTAATTGGTGTCAATAACTACTTTAATCAAAATACAAATTCTGATTTTTGGTTAATTCCGGTGGATGAAGTGTTAGGTTTAAAACCTTTAGTTCTTGAAAACGAATACCATTTAGCGACCCAAGAAAAATGAAGCAACGAATAAACTTTCAAGAAATAGATTGGAAATCAACTACTTCAATAGACAGCAGTTCAAATCCATCTCATACCCACTTCTTAGCTGGAATAGCTCCTTTTTTGGGTGGACCCTACGCATCAATGTACAGCATAAAACCTTGGACCATTCGGCAATATGCAGGGTTTTCAACGGCAGAAGCTTCCAATGAATTCTACAGAAAAAATTTAGCCGCTGGACAAAAAGGACTATCAGTTGCCTTTGATTTAGCGACACACAGAGGGTACGATTCTGACCACCCGCGTGTGACAGGTGATGTAGGAAAAGCAGGAGTAGCCATCGACTCGATATTAGACATGAAAGTGTTATTTGACCAAATACCTTTGGATCAAATGTCTGTTTCAATGACGATGAATGGTGCTGTCATTCCTATTCTCGCATTTTATATCGTTGCAGCAGAAGAACAAGGGGTAAAACAAAGTCAACTCACAGGAACAATTCAGAATGACATTTTAAAGGAATTTATGGTGCGAAATACGTACATCTACCCTCCTACTCCTTCCATGCGAATCATTGCAGATATATTTGAGTATACAACCCAACACATGCCAAGATTTAATTCCATTTCAATCTCTGGTTATCACATGCACGAAGCTGGTGCAACAGCTGCGCAAGAATTGGCATACACGCTTGCAAATGGATTAGAATACGTAAGAGCAGGACTTAAAGTTGGACTCTCCATCGATGATTTTGCACCACGACTCAGTTTTTTCTGGGGAATTGGAATGGATCATTTGACAGAAATTGCTAAAATGAGAGCCGCACGACTGATTTGGGCGAAATTAATCAAGCAATTCGACCCAAAAAAGGAAAAATCGATGGCATTGAGAACCCATTCACAAACATCAGGATGGAGTTTAACAGAACAAGATCCTTACAACAACATTGCAAGAACTACCCTTGAAGCATTATCTGCAGTTCTAGGAGGAACGCAATCATTGCACACCAATTCATTGGATGAAGCGATAGCACTACCAACAGAATTTTCAGCTCGAATTGCAAGAAATACCCAATTGTACCTTCAAGAAGAAATTGGAATCACTCCATTCATTGATCCTTGTGCAGGTAGTAAAATCATTGAGGAAAAAACAACTGCATTAATTGAAGAAACGTTTGAATTAATTGAAGAAGTAGAACGACTGGGAGGAATGACAAAAGCGATAGAAGCTGGTATCCCTAAAATGAGAATCGAGGAAGCTGCTGCCAATAAACAATCAAATATTGACTCAGAACGAGAAATAATCATTGGTGTTAATCGTTATCAATTAAGTGAAGAGGCACCAATTGATACCTTAGAAATAGACAACGATAGTGTGAAAAAACTACAAATTGACCGTCTAAATATTCTAAAATCTTCACGTGATGAAGCTAAGGTACAAGAAAGCTTAAGCCAATTAACCTATGTTGCAAGAACATCAAAAGGCAATCTATTACATGCAGCAATTGAATGCGCCAAAAATAGAGCAACATTGGGCGAAATCTCATCGGCAATGGAAGAAGTTTTCGGAAGATATACTGCCAAAACACATGCAATAAAAGGAATTTACGAACAAGGAATGAAAAACGACGAAGGTTTTGAAACAGCCAAAAAATTAGCAGACGAATTTGCAGAATCAGAAGGAAGAAGACCGCGAATTATGATCGCCAAAATGGGCCAAGATGGACATGATCGTGGTGCTAAAATAATTGCTACTGCTTTTGCGGATATTGGTTTTGATGTAGACATAGGGCCTTTATTTCAAACACCTTATGAAGTGGCAAAGCAAGCCATTGAAAACGATGTACATGTATTAGGTGTAAGTTCATTGGCTGCTGGACACAAAACATTAATTCCAGAAGTTATCAATGAATTAAAAAAGTTCAATCGTCAAGACATTATGGTGATTGCTGGTGGAGTTATCCCTGCAAAAGATTACGACTTCCTATACGAACATGGGGTGTTCGGTATCTTTGGACCAGGAACAAAAATTTCAAAAGCTGCCATAGACATCTTAGAATTATTGATTAAAAGTAACGAATATTAGTTAAAATAAGTATTTTCGAAAAAATATAAATGAATGAAAAAAATCGTATTAATAAGTAGCTTTATCTTCTTTGGTTTTATGCTAAATGCGCAACCACCTACCTACCATGATTTAATGATCTTATTTACAGAAGGAAATTATAAAAAATTGGTCAAGCAAGCGGAAAAATACACACTAAAAGACGCAACTAAAGACGATGCCATGGCCTATTATTGGTTAGGTAAAGGCTTATACAAACTATCTTTCCAGAACATAAAAGACGAAGAATTTGAAAACGCATACAAAGATGGAATAGTATACCTTGGAAAATGTAAAAAAAAGGATAAAACTGGCGAAGTTTTTGAAAAAGAAATTGATTTTTTTCACGAAGTAAAATCTTCCATAATGGAACAAATCATGAATGAAATTACGTTGAAACAATATAAAAAAGCAATTGAATGGTGTAAACGTATTTACCTTATTTTTCCAGATGATGTGGCAACTAAATACATGGATGCTGCATGTAAATTCCAATTAAACGACCAAACAGGTGCTGCTATTTTATGGAACGAGTGTCAAAAACCATTGGAAAAGATGCAGTCAATCGACCAATTAAATGATAACGAAAAAGATTTCTTTTGTTACGCTATCACAAAAAATCTTGGATTTATGAAAGATTTTAAACAACAAAACATGGCGAAACTAGTTGGTCAAAAAGCAAACATGTGGTTCAGTGAGAATTCAGAATTTCAGCAAGCATATGAGTCTGTAAAATAAGTATAACTGAAAAAGAAAGTCCTACTAATAATCACTAATTTACTTTCCAAACTTCGATGTACTCATTGACGTTTCTTGGGTTTATTTTCTTTACAATACTATCAATTAAACTTGGTTTACATTTTTTAACTAAAGTAATTTTTCCATATTTCTTTCTGTAAAAAGAAATTCGATGCGCTAATTTCCCTTCACCAAAAAAGAAAATATAGTTGCATTTATTAGGTAAAACCTCATCCAAAGTTATTTTTTCAATGAAACTACAATGCCATGTATTGGAATAAAATTTCGGCATCATAGAAGTCCCTGCGTTTCCTGAACCTTCTAATAGTATTGTAGCATTTTGAGGAGCTTTATTATAAAGAGAATACATAGCGTCTACTCTTGAAATTTTTGAGGATGTCATTACAAATAAAAGAAGTAATGGAAGATTTAAGATCCAAAAAAATCGGTATGAAAACTTCCAAAGTCGGTCCCAAAATTGATTCGAACGCAGTGATTGAAATCCGATAACTCCGATAATAATAAAAAATGGAAGTATTGAAAGGATAAAACGCTCTTGACGATTTGGATAAAACGTATGGAATAGTAAAAAAAGCAATGTTGGTATGAATACAATGGAAAACTTTTTGAATGACTTAAAGAATCCGATTCCAATGAGTACACCAAAAGGAAATAACAAAACCCCAAACAACACATAGAAATACATAAAATAGTTGGTATTCGGCAAATATTTTGTACCCTCATTCATATTGTAAGTAACATATCCCCAAAATTCCGCAAACGGGTATCCCCAAATAAAGAAATCAACAATTCCTTGTGTGATTGAAAAGGTAAAAACATTACCTAACACAAAGAAAATCAATGGTCTCCATTGCTTTGTGAAAAAATAAAAGATTGCTACTCCGACAGTAAAAATTGCAATTTGATAACGAAAAGAGATAGAAAGACCTACCAAAGCTCCACCTAAAAAGAAATATTTCTTTGTATTATGATTAAGTAACAACCAAATACCCCACATTAAGAAAGGAGCACTAACCATTTCTACCAAATTCCGAACAGACATGAAGGGCATCAACCAAAGTAATGCTAGAATCCAACCAACAATAATTGCTTCTTTACGAGAAGCTAATTTTTCAGTAATTCGAATTCCAAAATAAACAACAAACATGGAAAGCAAGGCATGAATCAATCGATTAAGAATCATTGCTATTTTTGGATCAATCAAACCAATCATTTTCAATACTCCAAAAAACAAATAATTTAATCCTACATACGTAAAACTATGTCCTTCAGGCTTCCCTCTATTGTCAGGCGACCATGGTAACCATCCGTTGTAATCGTAATGATTCATCCATGAAGCAGCGGCTTCAATTGTTAAAAAATGATCATCGTGCATCCCATATCCCTCAGAAAAAACGGCCGTAATTAAACGAAAAAACAATCCCCAAAAAAGGATTGTTTTAAACGATGTGAAGTTGAACAATAAATTTCTCATTGTTTGATATCTAAAATTTCTATGTCAAAAACTAAATCTGCATAAGGAGGAATTGCACCTGGTCTTCCATTTGGGCCATAAGCATCGTGGTATGGAATAATTACTTTCGTAACACCACCTTTAGCCAACATAGCGATTCCCTCTTCAAATCCTGCAATCATAGACTGTTCCTTATATTTAAAACTTAACGGTTGACCACGATCTACAGAAGAATCAAATTTAGTTCCATCTAAAAATGTTCCAGTATAATGCAAAGAAACTGTATTTCCTGGTAAAACTTTACTTCCATTACCGGGGTTATTGATTACAAAAATCAACCCAGATGTAGATTGTTGCGCCAACGGGTATTTATTTTTTATATCGTTAAACAAATAAGCCGAATATTCTTCCTTAGTCATTGCAGCAATCTTGGCATATCTTTGTTGTTCGCGTTCTTCAGCTTGTTTCCAAGGGATAAACTTTGCGTTAAAAGCCTCTATCGGTTGGTAGTTTTTATATTTATCTCCTTGACGAATTATCTGTACTTTTTTGATAACGATATCTTCTACAGGTTTGTCGTTCTGACCTTTAGCTACATTTGCTATCGCATCAACAACATCTAAGCCTTTAATTACCTTACCAAAAACAGTATGTTTGTTATTCAACCAAGGAGTAGCCTTGTGCGTAATGAAAAACTGACATCCGTTAGTCGTTGCACCAGAGTTAGCCATCGATAAAATTCCTGGTTCAGAATGCACCAAAGTTGGATCAAACTCATCAGGGAATTTATACCCAGGGGAACCGGAACCGTCTCTATTCGGACAACCACCTTGAATCATAAAGTCTTTAATGACACGATGAAAAATCAACCCATCGTAAAAAGGTTTGTCTAACTTTAAACCGGCAATTTCTCCTTTACCTTCTGAAAGTGCTACAAAATTCCCGACTGTCATCGGTGCTTTTTCAACTTCTAATCGAATTAAAATATCACCTTTATTGGTGATCATTTTTGCGTAAACACCTTCTTCCAGTTTTTGTCCGAAAGAGCTTAAAAGCAGTAAACTAAAAGATAGTAAAGAAAGAATTTTCTTCATGGTAAGATAAATCTAGTTTTTAATCAAATAATTATTTTTCAATCCCTAACAATTCCACTTCAAATATCAAAGTTGAATAAGGTTTAATTGCTGGTGATGGAGCGTTTTCTCCGTATGCCAGTTCTTGAGGAATGTAAAATTTAAATTTAGAACCAATCGGCATTAATTGAACACCTTCCGTCCATCCTTTGATCACTTGATTCAATCCAAAAACAATTGGTTCACCACGGTCAACTGAACTGTCAAAAACTTTTCCATCAATTGTTGTTCCATGGTAATGAACTTTTACTTGAGAAGTTTCTGTCGGTTTTTCACCTTTGCCTTCTTTCAAAATTTCGTATTGAAGTCCGCTTGGTGTTACCTTCACCTTCTTATTTTTTTTGTTTTCTTGCAAGAATTTTTCACCTTCCGCTTTGGCTAATTGTCCTAATTGCTCGTCTTGTTGTTTTTTCTCGTGTTGTTTTTTCTGAAAATAACTATTCAAAAGTTGATTCGTAGGATCAGTAATTAATTCAGTGTTACCTTTCAGTTTATCTTTCATTCCTTTCAGAATCAAATCAGTATTTCCCTCTTTCAAATCGTTCGTAATATTTGTAGCAATGGCTACTCCTAACAAATAAGAAACAGAATCTACTTCATTTTTGAAGGAAGAGGCACTTGGCTCAACTTGTGAAAAAGAAGTGCTTGTTAGTAATAAAGACGCTGCAATAATCGTTTTTTTCATGGGTAATTATTATTTAAAATGATGTTTATTAATTCTTTCAGGATAAATTTTCGAAACCAAATTGAATAAATAAACTGAAAATCAAGTTCAAAAATAATGAAATTCAGCAATCAAAAACACTAAAAAGAAACGATGTATACATAATTCGATTTTTTTAACATACGCTTTATGATAATTTTTTAGCGCCGTGATTCATTTCAATATTCTTCTTGTAATTTTGTACCCATGGAACAAAAAGAAGACAAATTAAAGGAAGTTATTTCCCATGCGAAAGAATACGGATTTGTATTCCCATCCTCAGAAATTTACGATGGACTAGCTGCTACCTATGACTATGGTCAATTAGGTTCTGAATTAAAAAATAATATCAAAAATTATTGGTGGAAATCAATGACCCAATTGCATGAAAACATTGTGGGTATTGATGCTTCTATCTTTATGCATCCTACGACTTGGAAAGCATCTGGGCACGTTGACGCATTCAATGATCCTTTAATTGATAATAAAGATTCTAAAAAAAGATACAGAGCCGATGTATTGATCGAAGAGCACATCGAAAAAATCCGACAAAAGATCAACAAAGAGGTTGAAAAAGCAACGAAAAAATTTGGCGAGGCCTTCGATGAAACACAATTTTTGGCAACCAACCCGAATGTACTTCGAAATGCTCAAAAAATCACTGAAATAGAAGATCGAATGCGTACTACCCTCGAGAAC
>CALPOI020000022.1 GCA_943325145.2 Candidatus Planktophila lacus
TAGTGTCAATGGTTTTTATCGCTTTCATTTGGTGTTATAAAGTTGGGATCTATCTTGATGCTTGTGTAAAGCCTATAACGATAAAAAAGCACGGATACAGAGCGAAAAGCTTGTTCAAATATGGATTAGAATACATTGCAAGTATACTGCTAAAGCCTAAAAATCAATTAGATATTAATATATATCGATTTTTGTCATGTAGTTAGGTTAAATGTTTAAAATATTTCTCTGGAACTCGATCAACAGTTGATATAAGTTGTAAAGTCCAGTTAAACTTCTTTCTTACTTCTGGTTTTAATGTCTCAAAAAAATCCAAATAATGATTTTCATAATAGACTATTATTCTCCGAAACTCATTATCCATGTAGTCATTCTTCATTAGCTTTGATCAAAGTTACCTAATTAGGCAATGTTTTCAAAATTATTTATGATTTTTTTAAGTTAGATTACACGCTGTTATGGGCTTGCTTATTGTAACACAATCTTCTTCACCGTTACTGTATTATTCTGCGGATCTATCAAATGCACAAAATACAAACCATTTCCTGACCAAGTGCTCAAGTCAACATAAAACTGTGCTTGGTTTATTGCTTTTAGGAAAACTTCCTGACCTGCGTTGTTTGTTATTTTAATACTATAACCTATCATAGCAGTAAAATTTCCATTATAAATCGTGATGTGGTCACTTGCTGGATTTGGATAAATTAAAATGGTATTCTCATTATTTGGTGCAGGTAAACTTAAAGTTGTATTGATGATGAGCGTGTCGGTTACGGTGGTTAGTAGTGTGTCGTAAACTGTTACATTGGCAATGCAGGTGTCCAAAATATTTATTACCGCAACATTTGATGTGTCAATGCAATCGCCTGATTTAGAGATTGCTCTGATTTGTTGGTTATGCTCTGATAACTGAACATTTGAAATAGAAAGTGAATTCGTATTTACTCCAGAATAATTCCCGTAATTATTCAATGTTTGAAATCCTTGCCCAAGATCACTTTGCCAAACATAGCTTGGATTGGGATCAGATGTAGAAGATACAAAGGTTGCGGTGCTGCCTATTGTCAGTGAATTTGTTTGTGGAGAAATCGTGGTGTTGTTGGCACAGTTTATTGCTTTGTACAAATTTGTTATTTCTTGCTGTGTTAAAGCACGATTCCAGATTCCGATGTCGTCAATCTGACCTTCCCAATGTGTACTTGGATTCAAATTGTCGTTTTGAACTCCAATAATTAAATTGTAAGTACTATTTAAATTATAATTCGCAAAAATGGCGCTAGAATCTTCAAGTAACCCATTTTTATATACTTTCCATTTATTAGCTTCGCGAACACCAATTATATGAATCCATGTATCATTATATAAATTGAACTGACTTTGAACGCTCTGATTACAGCCAGTAAAATTAGTTGCAAATGTGTTTTGGCTTGTTTCTAAAGACCAACCGCCAGGATTACATCCATACTTAGATAAAATATTTTTATCAGTATTTACTGTTTGAGGTGCTTTAATCCAAGCAGCAACTGTCAATTCGCTTGTGAATTGATTTAAACTAAGACCGTTGCCACAATCAATTTTATCATCAACCCCGTCAAAACTATAAGAGCTGTTGGCTACTCCATTCCTATCATTCATTAAAGAAGCTCCACTCACCATTCCATTATTCCCATTCAAACTTTCATCATTTGCATTTCCATTAAATGGCCACCAACCTACTAGTCCGTTTGAAGGAACGTAATTTGGTAAATTTTGCGCCATTGTTGCAGCAGTCAATCCTAGCGTTGCTACTGCGGTCAGAAGTAAAGTTTTCATTTTCATATGTTCATTTTTTTGATTGTATGTTACATGATTATCGAATTGTAAATACAATAGACTTACCGATAACTTATATATACCCCTCATAAAATGGTACTTATACAAGGTGTTTAGTTGTTTAACCGCCACAAATAAGAGCTACTAAATTACAATTATTTTTCATAAATCATGAAATGGGTATTGTTTTTTTGTAATTTCTTTGTTCTAACTTTGGTTTGAATCAATGTATAAATATGTCTTGAAGACCTTGTAATCCGCATTGTCTAATAATAAATTAAAAACAAAAAAGTTGAATAAATATAAAAAAATAATTCACTTTAAATCAATGTGTTAAAGTGTTTAGTCATTGATTCAATCATTTGAACTTAAATTCAATTAGGTCTAATTGATTGTTTATGAGTTAATTATGATTTATACTAAGCTTGTTACTGATCTATTAAACACGTTGAAATTCAGTGATTATTACTATTTATTTTTTGTAAATGAGTAGTTTAAACTAGCAAATAGATAATGAAGTTCAATAAAATTATACCGATTAACTCCGTTTGCTCCACCTTCAAGGATTCTGTAACCTAAGTTTCCTTGTAGATTGTCTGTGAAATGATATCTTCCTGATAAAGAAAGATCAATTGCTCTCCCTTTTGTTGCAGCGATACCTTCTCCAAAAAAATCAACACCAATTTTTTGAGTTATGTCCCAATTGGCCAATAAGTTGATGAGAGGAACGAAACCAATATTAAAATTTTCACTATTAAGTTCTCCATTTTTTAACGAGATTCCGGCATCTCTTATTTTTAGAGACAAACCAAGACCAAAATTAAAATTGTCTTTACCAATGATTCTTCGATTATAAGTAAAACGATAAGAATTAAACTTGTAAACGGCTTCTATTGGTCTATTTGCTTCAAAAATTTTCCCTTCAAATAGGATATTCTTTTCTAGCGTACCAGATTCTATAATTTTTAACGGAGCATAAAGAAATGAAAAGTGATTTTTACTATTTGAGATATAACCAACCCGCAACCTAATAAATGGACTTGCAGAAGTTTGAAAATCATTTTTTAGTGAAAAAAGCGTTCCATTATTTCCGTTGCGAATATCATTAATTTCTGTAAATAATGCTCCCGATTCAAAATTAACAAATTGTTGAGTAAACGCTGAAAAACTGGAAATAATACAAATAAATAGTATCCAAAACCTAAACACAAATTTAGGAGGCAATTGATTTATATTGAGATTTTTATTATTAATATGCTTTAAGTTTTTTTTGAATTTGATTATTTTACCATAAAAAACGAATAGTTTCTTGTCATAGAAATATTCAACTTTAGGTCATTAGAATAATTGATTAAAAATGAAATCAGGTATATTTTTTCAAAATTTTGAAACTTATATCCTCAAAATCAATTTTAAATTAAATCTACGTTGGGTAAGATAATTTGGAATGGCATAGTAACTTCCGTTTACATCTTGGATCCATTGTTTGGATAAAATGTTGTCAATCCCCATTAAATTAAAGACTTCAAACGATAGTATAGCATCAGAAAGTTTCGTGTGTCTTTTTTGTTTGTGTTTTCTGTAGAGGATATCGTACGAAAGCCCTAAATCAACTCTAAAATAGGATTTTTGACGTAAGGTGTCTTTGTAGCGGTTAAAATCCGGTGGTCCGTATGGAAGAGGAGAGCCAAAAAACAGTCCCATTTGTGCGGTAAGCATTTCAAATTGAGGCATTTTATCTTGGAATAGTATCGCAAAATTAATAAGTTGGTCCGTAGGTCTTGGTACATATCCCGGTGTAACTAATACTGAATCAGTTGCTTTTTGGTCGTCTGTATAACCAGGTACAATCTTTTCCTTTTTTTGATTGTAATAATCATAATAGTAGTCGTTTAGCATGTTTTCTTTAGTGGACAAAAATCCTACTTTAAAAAAGGATTGTACTCCTTCTACAAATTCACCGTGTACATTCACATCAATCCCATAAGCATAAGCTTCCGCTTGATTGGTGGCATAATAGCGGGTACGCACATTGTCTATTTCGTAAGGATTCACATCCCACATGTATTTATAGTAAATCTCTGATGAAAATTTAAATGGAAGGGTTCTATTACGAACGCTAAAATTGAATTCATACGTAGCAATGGTATGTAGAGATTTTTGTGATTTTACATTGGTGTTTAATTGCCCATCAAAAGTTCTAAACTCTCTGTAAAAAGGAGGTTGATAGTAGAGCCCCGTCGCTAAACGAAGTTGGGTATTTCTTCGAAGTGATTTTCCGTTATGATAAAAGTATGCCCGAGGAAAGAACGTAAAACTAATTCTTGGGGTAACGTAGGCTTCTTTGTTGATTTCGGTATAACCAAAACGGGTACCAATTTGAAAAAGAAAACGATTGTAGGAAGTTGAAAGCGTGTCGTAATGGTAGTGGACAGTTTTATGTCTCAATGAATCAATGGTTTTGTATTTTAATTTAAGCGGGTAGTTTTTTTGAACACTTCCCCATTCAATTCCATGTTGTAAAAAACCGCTAATTCTTTGCGTACTTAATTGAAGATCTCCTTTCAATACATCAGATATTTCTAGGTTTGGAGAATATGTTTTTTTGTTGGATAAACTAAATCCTGCTGAATCGATGAATCGCCATTCACTCAACGCATCTGTAAAATGATCTTTTTGGTAATTGATTCCCCAATTTAATCGATTCTTTTCATTGAATTGAAAAGACCCATTATGGTAAACGTTAAGAATAGTTGCATTCAATTCGTTGCGCGCATGATTTAAAAATCCACCGATACCCACTGTCGCTATTGAGTCGCCAAATTTTGAACTGCCTGGATTTTTTTCTAGAAGATTGATATAGTATTGACCTAGTACATCAAAATTTTCTTGTTCGTTGGTTTGAAAGATACTACCGTAAACATCGAGTTTTAATTTTGGAGTAGGGGACCATTTAAGTGCTGTACCTGCTGTTAATGTTTGAAATACGGTTTGCTCTTGTCCATCAAAATAGATTTTCAATCGGTATGCTTCATTAACGGTTCCGAAATCTGTTTCTTGTGTTTGTGGCTGAAACCTGAAATTATTGGAAGAAAAGTGTCCGATGGTACTCCAAGTAAGGTTACTCGCAAGTTTTACATTGACCAAAAATTGTCCGTCGTAAAAAACAGGATTGTAAGCTCCTTTGGTTGGCAGTGAATTCAGAAAATAGCCATTCGAACGGTACCTTGCTCCTGCGAGGTAATTGATTTTAGAGGAGGGTGCATGCGCAATGTGTGCTTCCACTCCCAATAATGAACTTGACAAGGAAGCGTTCAAAGAATCAGGGGTTAAATAGGTAATGTCGAGTACTGAACTTAGTTTGTCGCCATATCGGTTTTCAAACCCACCACCACTAAAACGGATGTCTTGCACTAAGGAGGAATATAAAAAACTTAAACCTTCTTGTTGACCGGATCGTGTTAAAAATGGTCGATTGATTAAAAAACCATTTACGTAGACCAAGTTTTCATCGTAACTACCGCCACGAACATTGTAGTTTGCCGTTAATTCATTATTGGAGCTTGCCGCTGTAGTGAAGATAAGTGCGCGTTCTACATTTCCGGTTGGAATTTTTTGAAGATCCAATGAGGGCAATTTATTGATGCCTTCGGATTCATTGCGTTCTCGGTTGATAATTACGGTTCGCTCTTCTTGTATCGGAAGTTTGATTTTACCAATCGATTTTACGGTGTTTGGAGCAAGTTTGTATTTTTTGTTTAATTGAACTCCTTGGTAAGTAAAGGAAATTTCTTCGGAAGAATTGCTAGGGATTTTTAGTGAAAACATTCCTTCTGCTGAAGAACTCGTGGTGTCGATGCTACTTTTAATTTTTACGTTGCTTAAAACAGTACCATTTCTACTGATGCAAATTCCGTTGACTGACCCAAACGTTTCTTGTTGTGTTAAACTTGAGAAAGTAATTGAGGTGAATAAAAGGAATAATAGCGATAAGCGCATTGAAAAGTTTATTAAATCACTGTTTACGTGTCTAAAAGTACAATTTGTAAATCTTTTTCCAACGGATTAAGGACATTTTTTAAAGCTTCAATTTTTGAGTGTATTTCTCCTGTTGGACAAAAACTGAAAAAATTGTCGGTACGTTCTTGAAAGCTTCCTGTTCCAAAAAGTTTCAAATGAATGTCTTCTATTTGTTTCATCGCTTGTTCAAAATGTGTTTTTTGGTGTTTCACCAGTTTTTCTTTGATGGAATCAATTTGCTTAGTTAGCTTGCTTGATTCAGCCTCTGAAAATTTAGTGAGTTGCGGGTCTACTGAAAGTATTTGCTGATTGAGTTGTGCTATAAGTTGTTCCGTGAGATCTTCCAGACTTGTGAAATCCAGTAATTCATGATTGTTCTTCTTGATGTATTCTTTTTGAAGCTCAGCAGTTGGTTTAAAAAGTTCGTTCCAATTAAATCCTAATTTCAGCCATTTTTTTTGAATTGTTGGCTCAATCAATAAAGCAGATAGACGTACCTGGATCAATGGAAAAACTTGTCCTACGTGTTCAAAACTTGATTTTAATTGGGTCCAATAATTAATTTCACCCGCACCTCCAACATACACCAGATTAGGAAGGATTGTTTCTTGATACAATGGGCGCATCAATACATTTGGACTGAATTTTTCTGGCGATTGTTCAATCAATAAATTGAGTTGGTCGAGCGATAAATTTCCTAAAGCTTGAATTTCGAGACTTCCGTTAGCATTTGGGATGATTCTGTCTCTTACACCTTTTTCGATGTAGAATAAATTGATCGGTCTTGGATTGGCTTGAGGTTTAATTTGAAGTTGTTCCATTACTTCAAATGTTTCAGAAACGCTCTTCTCAACGAATTTAGCTGCGATTTCTTCCTTTAAGTAAGAAGTAAATAATTTTTTCAGTTTTTGATCATTTGGTTCAATAATGATGAGCCCATATTCATTGAATAAATAATGTACCAGTTGTTTGGTCGCTTCAGCAAAATCAGCACCATCGTAGCGATCTATGATTGAATGTATTTCAGCGTCTGGATGCTTTGCGAATAAGTCGTGTAGGGTTGATTGTAAATCGTTCCACTGGTTTAAATCATATTGACCAACAGGTCCGTTTTGTTTTTCTTCCCAACTAATTTTTTTTCCAAAAATAGTTGTGTGGTTAATTTCTTCAAAATCATGATCTTCTGTAGCCATCCAGAAAACGGGCACATACGTATTTCCGTCTTTTTCTGAGTTTAACGTCTCTGTTAAATTAATGACGTGAAGAATTTTGTAAATCACGTAAAGTGGTCCCGTAAACAAGTTGAGTTGATGCCCAGTTGTGATGGTAAAAGTATTCTCGTTTTTAAGTGCGGCGATGTTTTGTTCAGTTTGAGTACTCAGAGTATATCCAGTATATTGTTCATTGATCACTTCGTGTAGTATCGCCCTTTGCTCCTTTAAATAAGTGTTCTTTTTAATCGTTGCTTGATTTTTGACAGCAGCGATATCAAAAGGAGCTTGAAGAAGTTCTTTTAAAGATTCTTGGTTGTAAACGAGTCTGTAAGCTGTCGCTGAAAATAAACCGGTTGATTTTCGGTTGTGGGTAAAAGTTTGTAGCATGTTTATTGAACGGTCGCGTGTTCTTTGATGTGAGAAAGATGCATATCATAAATCATTCCGTCTGATAATCCGATTTTAGGAACAAAAAATTGATGAACATTTAACTCTTTGAAAATATACGTGTAAATATCTGCAGCAGGAATAATTACATCCGCTCTGTCAGGCTTTAATTGGAAAAATTCAACCCGTTGTTCCAGTGTGAGTTCGCTCAATTTCTCTCTAAGTTGTAGCATTTCTTCCACTTTTATTGGGTCATTTTGAGCACACCCTAGCAATTTATGGATTTTATTGATGTTTCCTCCTGTCGCAAAATAGTTGTGATGAATGGATTCGTCAATAGTGGCATGAAGCCAAGTTTTGATTTCTTCCCAAATCTCTGAAGAAGCCTTCCCTTTGAGTAAGCGTACTGTACCTACTTGAAATGATTTAGAAGCGATGCGTTCTCCTCGTTCAAAAACACTTATTTCAGTGCTTCCTCCACCCACATCTATCACAATAAATGGAGTAGTTTTATCAAAGTCTAAAAGGAAGAAAGTCCCGAAAATCAATCTAGCTTCTTCATCGCCAGAAATCACTTCTACTTTAATTTTGGTTTCTTTTAAAATTTGTTTCGCCACTTTTGCTCCATTAGAGGCTTCACGCATTGCCGAAGTAGCGCATGCTCGGATGGATGTAACGTCAAAAATTTCTGCAATTAATTTAAAGGCTTTCATCGTTTTAATGAATTCAATCTCTTTTTTTTGAGTGATTTCACCGTTCTCAAATACATCGCCTCCAAGTCGAAGCGGCAATCGAGTATACGAAAGTTTTTTGATGTAGGAGTGTTCTCCTTCTTGACAAACTTCACCAATCAGCAGTCTTGCTGCATTTGTTCCGATATCGATAGCGCCAAATTTCATTATAACCTTGTTTGAATCGATACGAATATACCTAGTTTTGATGATATAATTGCTTTCCGTTTGTGAGTTTAACAAAAAAATAGCGCAATCTTATTTAAAGTTATTTGTTGTGATTAAACACCTCGTTGTATGATTAAGTTAATGTTATTCCTCCTTAGGTTTCAATGATTGTACTATATTTGTGTAGTATAAGGTGAAGAAAATCACACTTTAATCACAATTGAAAATGGTAATTGCAGTCGCAAATCATAAAGGTGGAACGGGTAAAACTACTACTGCGCTTAATTTAGGAGCGGCATTGGTAGTGAAGCAGAAGCGTGTTTTGTTGATTGATTTAGATCCACAAGGAAATTTGTCGTATTCTCTTGGTTTGCCTGAAGATTGTATTGACATTTCGTATGTACTAAGTGGAGAAAAGGAATTTTCAGAAGCGATTCAAAATATCGAGGGAATTGATGTTTTGCCTGCAACGATGCGCCTGTCAGATGTTGAACTTTCCATGTTTGACGTTGAAGATCGTGAGTTTCTATTGAAAAATTTGATTTCTACAGTCCAATCAAATTACGATTTTATTTTGATTGATTGTTCACCTGCTCGTTCGTTATTAACAGTCAATGCGTTAACAGCAGCAGATTATGTTATGTCAACGATTTTGTTGGATGTGTTAAGTATTCAAGGATTGATGCACATTGTTAGAACGATTGAAGAGATTAAATCTGTTTTAAATCCACCGTTAGAATTTTTAGGAGTTCTTGCCGTAAATGTTGATTTAAGAAAAAAATTATCCAAAGAAGTGATAGATTTTATCAAGCAGAATTATGAATTTTCATTTTTTGAAACGTCAATTCGTGTGAATGTCAAAGTCGCGGAAGCGCCTTCTCATGGACAAAGTGTGGTGGCGTATGCACCAAAGTCAAATGGTGCTAAAGAGTATCTTTTGTTAGCAGAAGAAATTATTGATTTTAAAAATAAATAAATGGCTTTAGGAAAAAACATGAAAGTTGATCGTCTGATCCCATTAAAGGGTGAAAAAGAGCGATCTTCTTCCAAAGAGTCGGAAAAGAATACTGAGTCGAAAGAGGAGTTAAACAAAGTTGAAACAACGTCTGAAGAAACTTCCAACGTCTCCGTTTCGTTGGATGATTTTTTTGAAGCGCTGGACCAACCGGTTGAGGAAGTTCAACCAACGATGGTAGAGGAAGTGGTGGAAGTTGCTCCAGAAATAGTAGAAACGACAGTTAATAATGAAACAAAAGATACTCTGGTTCCTCATTATGAGGATATCGAGAAGGACGATTTCAAGTTGTTGTTTAAACCTTCTCGTAGAAAAACTCAACGTAGAATGATTATTACAATTGAAGGTAATTTGACCATTAGAAATGTGGAGTTATTGCATTCAAAAGTACACGAAGTATTTGATTACTATGATTTTGCTGAAATTAATTTAGCAAATATTACTGATATTGATTTAACTGTTGTTCAATTGTTTCATGCAATAAGAGTGCATTTTTATCCATTGAACAAATTTATTTCAATCAATGCCGATTTATCGAGAGAAGATCGGAAATTATTAAACACATGTGGATTTACAGAATTCAACACCTAATTCACATTAAAAATTTATTATTATGGCGAAAACAATACTAATAGCGGATGATTCAGAAAGTATTCGAGTTGTTGTTGGTTTAGCTTTGAGAGAGGCAGGTTTTGATGTGATTGTTGCAAAAGATGGTCAAGATGCGTTGAATTTACTTCAATTAAATGAGCATGTGAGTTTAATTATTTCAGATTTGAACATGCCAATTTTGGACGGGATTTTATTCTTGAAAGAAGTAAGAAAATTAGATAAATTTAAATTTTTACCTTTTTTAATTTTAACGACTGAATCCCAAGAAACAAAAAAAATGGAAGCGAAAAATTCTGGTGCAACGGGTTGGATTATCAAACCTTTTGTGAAAGAAAAATTAATCGCTGTTGTAAATAAAGTGATACGCTAATGGAAGAAATGAAAGCCACCTACATTCAAGAAGCCAATGAACTTCTTGAAAATTTGGAATCTTCTTTATTGTCATTAGAGGATAATCCTAACGATACCTCAAATATTGAGCAGGTTTTTAGAGTAATGCATACTCTAAAAGGGAATAGTAGTATGTTTGGATTGTCAAAAATTGCTGAATTTGTTCACGATTTAGAAACCATCTACGATAAGATTCGTCAAGGTGAGATGGAATTAACGAAAGAGATTCTTAATACCACGTTGGCTTCGTTCGATCATTTAAATTTAATCATTATTGATTCGGATCTAGAGGATGAAAAAAACAAAGAAAATCATGTTGTACTAATTCATAAAATTCATGGTTTAATTCAAGGTTCAACTGTTTCTCAAGCGGTTGTTGTTCCTTCTGAAATTGCTGAAAACACAAATGCTACTGTAATTCCAGACAATGTTTTAAGAACATATTACGTTCATTTTGAGCCGAAAACTGAGTTTTTTCTTGACGGCTCAAATCCTTTAATTCTTGTGGCTGAATTATGTCAATTGGGCAAATACTTGGTAGTTCCTCATTTCCATAAAGTAACCTCCATTGATGATTTTAATCCAACTTCATGCATTACTTTTTGGGAAATATACATTGAGTCAGGTGGAGCGAAAGATAAGATAGATGAGGTATTTGTTTTTGCTGAATCGAATGCGAAAATCGAGGTGGTAGAGTTGACGAGTTCTGATTTAATTTCCAATAAAGAATTTGCTGAAAAAGTTCAAGAACTTAAATTCAAAGATCAACTAATTGACCGTGATGTATTATTTGAACTTGCCGCTCGATTAGGGAAGTCAATTGTACCTGATTTACCAATTCTTCCGGCAATAGATGCCAATGAATTACTTGCAGAATCAAAAAATACTCAGAAAAGCGAAACAAAAGAAAAAGTCGTTTCAAGTATTCGTGTTTCTTCCGATAAACTAGACGAGTTAATGAATTTGGTGAGTGAATTAGTGACTACACAAGCATCATTAACATTGTACAATCAAAAAAATGAAACGCCAGAATTAGAATTAATTTCTGAAAACATTGAAAAATTATCTCGAAGATTAAGAGATATTGCATTTGGAATGACCTTGGTTCCTATCAACAATATGTTCAGCAGGTTCCAACGTTTGGTGAGAGATGTATCCATGGCGTTGAACAAAGAAGTTCAGTTTGTAACAGAAGGAGGGGAAACTGAATTGGATAAATCAATCATAGAAACATTGACCGATCCATTGATGCATATCATTCGAAATAGTTTGGATCATGGGTTGGAATTGCCAGATGTAAGAGAACGTTTAGGTAAACCCAGAAAAGGGACGGTAAAATTAAAAGCTTTTTATTCAGGTATTTCCGTATATATTCAAATCATTGACGATGGTAAAGGTATCGATGTAAATGTGATACGTGAAAAAGCTGTTTCGAAAGGTTTTATAAAATCCGACGATGTTTTGACAGACAAAGAGGTGTTTGATTTTATTTTTTATCCTGGTTTTTCAACTGCAGCAGTTGTTACAGATATTTCAGGTCGTGGGGTTGGAATGGATGTCGTTAAAAGAAATATTTCTGAATTAAAAGGTTCAATTGTTGTTGAATCTCAGGTGAATATTGGCACAACACTGACGATTAAATTACCATTGAGTCTATCAATTATAGATGGTTTATTGGTAGATGTTGCCAATGTGTATTACATCATTCCTTTATCAGTGGTTGATAAATGTTACGAAGTAGATAATTTTGAAATGATGAATAATTTCAATCAATTATTGGTCTTAGACGAGAAACAAGTTCCTTTTATCAATGTACGCAAAGAATTTGGTTACGAGGAGATGTCAAATTCTGAAAAATCACAAATTATTGTGGTGAGTGATGCCGACCGTAGGGTAGGAATAAGCGTGGATCACATCGTTGGTGAATACCAAGCGGTTGTGAAACCAATCGGTAAGTATTACAGAAACCAAGACTTTATTTCAGGTGCAACCATTTTGGGTGATGGATCGATCGCGCTCGTTATGGATACACATAAAATTATAGATTTATATACAGAACATGCTAAATTTGAATTGAAATCATGAAAAATGAACATCACAATGATAAGCATATGAATGGAGAAACGAAATCGTTTTTATCCTTCAAATTAGGCGAGGAAAATTTCACTGTTCCCGTAATGAAAATTATGGAAATATTGGAAGTGCCTAAAATAACCCGCGTACCACAATCACCTAATTTTTTGGTGGGGGTAATCAATTTACGTGGTGCTGTATTGCCGGTTATCGATACACGCATTAAATTTGGAATGACTCCAATTGAGTTCACGATCAATACATGTATTTTAGTAGTTAGCATTGAGGTAAACGAAGAAATCATAGAAGTTGGAGCCTTGGTAGATTCTGTTTCTGAAGTTTTTGAATTAAACACAGAAGACATCAAACCTGCGCCAACATTGGCTACAAGATACCGAGCGGATTACGTACAAGGGATGATTCATGAAAGTGATCATTTTATAATGCTTTTAAACATTGATAAGGTGTTTTCAAGTAACGATTTAGAATCAATTACAGAGATTAAGGATAATTCACAAGAAGAAAAAAATAATTAATTATAAACAAAAAAAGGATGAATAAATTTAAACAAATGCCTATTAAAAAGCAGCTAACGTATGCTTTTTCAGTGATTGTAGGATTGATCATGACGATGTCGATTGCTCAATTGCTTTTACAATCTAAATCAACTACTTTAAACGATAATGTATCGAATGCGAATGCGATTTCAAGTGCGATTCAAAATATGAAGTATGCATTGCGTTGGGACCAGCAAATGGTAATGGAATATTTAGCAGCATCTTCAACGGAAGAAGCTAAATTTCCTCAAGAAAATCATTTAAAGGCAAAAGCGGAGTTTGAAAAGAATAGTTTGAAGATTGATTCGATCGCGAAAAGTACCGACTGGGGTTCTGATTTCTCATCTGAAAAAGAAAAAATTAATACAGCTATGCATGAATCGATTAGCTTTTACAATGAAAAATTGATTCCATTAATGAAAGTTGTTGAAGAAAATACTTTCACTAGAATTAGTTTAGAAAGCAGAGCTAACAAAACAAATGAATTACAAGCAATAATTGCAAAAAACAACAAAGAAACAGAAACTGCGGATCATAATTTTGATGCGTTGAACGATGATTTAGCACTAAAAGTAGAAAGCTTGGAAAAAGACATTGATTTTATTTTGAGTACTTCAATGAGTGAAACACAGTCTTTCAGTAATTTATCTAAAATAATTATTTCTATTGTTGCGTTGTTAAGTTTATTGATTGCCATTTATTTCGCGCAATTCATTGTGAAATCATTTATGGCAGTTTTAGGAGCAGAGCCGAATGTTGTAGCTGCTTACATCGACGAAATTGCTTTAGGAAATCTTTCTGTTGAAATTAAAAATGAAAATGGACAAGCAAATGTTGGATTGTTAAAAACACTTGAAAACATGTTGTCGGGTTTGAAAAAAGCGGGAACATTTGCATCAGAAGTTGGGAAAGGCAATTTGGCGGCACATTTTGAAGTGTTAAGTTCTAAAGATGAACTTGGAAGTGCATTGGTTGAAATGAAAAATAATTTGTTAAAATCGAAAGAAGAGGCCGAACAAAACAACAGAGAGATTGAAGCACGTGTGAAACTGATGGATCAATTATGTATCGTTTCCGAGACTGATTTAAAAGGTTTTATTACGTATGTCAACGACAAACATTGCGAGGTTTCACAATATACTCGTGAAGAATTGATCGGCTCGAATCAGAACATGGTTCGTCACCCAGACATGTCGAAGGAAGTATTTAAAGAATTGTGGTCAACGATTGGACGTGGACAAATATTCAGAGGTCCTGTAAAAAACAGAAAGAAAGACGGAACCCCTTATTATGTAGATGGAATTTTCGCTCCAGTTTTGGGAGCAAATGGTCGACCAATAAAATA